>NC_014502.1 GCF_000147335.1 Gloeothece verrucosa PCC 7822 | reverse complement strand
AAAAAAATCATTTTCCGTTGGTGTTATGTTAAGTTGAGGAGGTTATTAAAAGCTTCATTATCTTAACCTAACCCCATGACTTCTTCTGCGCTCGTTCCTTCTTACCAATCTGCACTCATCAATAGTGAGCCGGATGTCCTGGCTCAACTGCTGGCCGGCAAGCGATCTCGTAATACCCAAAACGCTTATGCCAAGGATTTACGGGATTTCTTTTATTACGTAGCCGGGGTGGAAGAACCGACAGCCGAGATAGTTAAGGAGTTCTTGGAGTTAGATCAATTTGCCGCCCTCTCGTTGGTATTGAAGTACAAAGCGCACTTGAGCAATGAAAGGAAGTTAAAGGAAGCAACTGTCAACCGCCGGTTAGCGGCTATAAAATCTTTGGTAAGATTGGGCAATCAGTTGGGGCAGTGTCGTTTTACTTTAGCCGAGGTAAAAGGGGATAAAATTGTAAGATATAGAGACACCACCGGTATCAGCAAGGAGGCTTACCGTAAAATGTTGGCCATTCCCGCTCTCGATACCTTAAAAGGGAAACGGGACTATGCGATTCTCAGACTGTTGTGGGACAATGCCCTCAGACGGGGTGAAATTGAGCAGGCTGATATTAAAGATTTAGACTTAGATGGGCGTTCTCTGCTAATTTTGGGAAAAGGTAAGGGACAGCAGAAGCAGTCGATAACCCTATCGCGTCCTACAGTCGAGGCGATAACACAGTGGTTACACGCCCGACGGGAGTTAGATATCAACCAACCTCTTTTTATTGCCCTCGACAGGTCAAGTTACGGTCACCGGTTGACGGGGACGGCTATCTATAAAATAGTGGAATCTATTGCTACAGGGGCCGGCATCACTAAGAAGCTCTCACCCCATCGTATCCGTCATAGTAGTGTTACAGCCGCCCTGGACGCAACGGGAGGGGATGTGAGAAAAGTGCAAAAACTTAGTCGCCATGCCGACCTGAACACTCTTATGATCTATGACGATAATCGACTAGACGTGCAGGGCGAGATTTCCGATTTATTATCTGGGTTGGTTTGATGCGGCTGGCTTTAACTCAAATCCGTACTGATGGTGGCACTTTCGCTAGGGCCGGTTTATCCGAAGCCACTATCATAGAGTACACTCAAGCCTTACAGGATGGCTGCATTTTTCCACCCCTTACCGTCTTTCTAGAAGCTGCAACAGGAAACTATTGGTTAGCCGATGGCCATCACCGCTATCATGCCGCATCTCGTGTTGGTTATCGAGAAATTGAAATTGATTTAAAACTTGGCGACCGTCGCGCGGCTATTTTATATGCTGTAGGAGCTAACGCAACTCATGGGTTAAAGCGTTCGGCTGCTGATAAACGTCATGCCGTGAAAATGTTATTGGAAGATGAAGAATGGGGAAAATACAGTGATCGAGCCATAGCTACATTAACGAAAACCGCCCATTCTTTTGTAGGGAAAATCCGGCTTGAGATCACTGGATTTAAGTCCACTGAGCGCTTGTATCAAAATAAATACGGCAATTTGGGCTGCATGAACATAGAAAATATTAATAAACGAGACAACATAGAGGACAAACCCAAAACCTTAAAAGTTCAACCAGCAATTTGGAAGCGCCTGGAAGATTATCAACAACAATGGGGTGAAAAAACTTTAGAAGCAACTCTTGCTAAATTATTGGATATCCCTTCATCCCCTAGTGTCAATAAGAGTCCCATTGTTCCTACAACTAATAAACGCACATTAGGAATCGATCCGGCCCTGGGTACGTTACGATGGGCTGTGTTAGAAGAAGCTGGCAATGATTATGATCTACCCCTAATATTAGATTACGGTACAATCACAACAACCCCAAAGCGTCCCACATCTCAACGATTGTCAGAATTGGAACAAGACTTAGTGGAAATCCTACGAGAATTTAACCCGACTGATGTGGCCATAGAAATTCCTTACCTTAATACTGAGTCCGAACAGAACCCTAAAAATATTCAGAATGCTTTAGAAGTTATCGGAGTAGTGGACTTAGTATGTTTTAGAGAAAAGCAAATAGTACCAGTGCGTCTCTACAGTGGACAGTGGAAATCCCATGTCTGTGATTACCGCGCAGATAATGAAGAAATTACAGACACCTTTGTCGGACTTTTTAATCTGCAAGTTAGACCAACTGAGCGGCTAGATGCTATCGGTATTGCTTATGCGGCTATTTGTGGGGTGGGGAAAAACTAAACTTTTTAAGCTTTTTAAATTTTTTCGCTCACGCAGTGCAGCAATAGCGTCGCTGTTGCTTATGCCGCTATTTGTGGCGTTAATGCGATAAACTGAACTTATATTTAATCATTTTAAGCATGATCCAATTTAAAGAAAAGCCGGCTTCAGATTCAATTGAACAAGTCGTCGAACCTCAAAATATTTTCCAATTAAGAGATTATCAAAAAACTATTATCAATGAAACTTACTATTATTTCAGAAGCCCTTTTCAAAAAGGACGAGATGGTCGTTATGGGGGAGGCAAAAAGTCCTGCCTGATTTATTTGCCCACAGCCGGCGGCAAGACAGCAATTGCTTCGCGCATTATTGTCGATGCAGTTAAGCGAGGTAAACGAGTTTTGTTCATCGTGCATCGTAAACCTTTAGTCGGGCAAACCGTTAAAACCTTAAAACGGGATTTTGACATTGATTGTGGGGTAATATGGGGATCTGATGAAGCGTCGGAATACAGTCAGGATGAAAGCTTACCCGTACAGGTAGCGATGCTGCAAAGTTTGCAAAGCCGAGAACTTCCCTGTGACATCGGTTTGGTCGTCCTAGACGAATGTCACACCACTGGACCCGGTTGGCAAGTTACCAAAAAAATTTTTAACTACTATTCAGGTGGAGTATTGGCCTTATCCCCTACTTTCTTCGTTGGATTGACAGCAACGCCCTGGAGGACAAAACCCACAGAAGGATTTTGTCATCTGTTTGACTGCCTTGTCAGAGGGCCAGCCCCTATAGAATTAATTAAGATCGGGTATCTCTGTCAAGTGCGGCATTTTGGCTTTGGTGGAATAGCCGATTTTTCGCGGCTTGAAGTCGACTCCAAGACCGGAGATTACTCGGTGGCTTCGATCCGCTCCGTTTGCAATAGTGACTATAACACCACCGTTGTTAAATATTTTATTGAGTATGCACCGAATAGAAAAACGATCTTTTTTTGTGCTTTTGTTGAACAGGTACTAGACTTAACCGAACAGCTAATAAATGCGGGAATAACCGCAGAAATGGTTATTGGAGACACAAGGGACGGAGACAGAACCGAAATCTTCGCCCGCTTTAAAAACGGAGAAACCCAGACGTTAGTCAGTTGTGATGCGTTAATTGAGGGATACGATGAAACTTCCATCGAAGCCGTAGTCATTGCTCGTCCCACTCGTTCCCGCTCTCGTTTAATTCAGATGTGCGGCAGGGGAGCAAGATTGCATCCGGGAAAAAAAGATTGCTTGTTTCTTGATTTTGGAGGCAACTTTACCCGTATAGGACGATTTACAGAGAAGTTTCCGATTACTTTATGCCCCAACTTAAAAAGAAAATTAGTTACGCAAAAGGAGTGTCCTCGGTGTCATTCCATCGTGCCAATACTATTTTTAATGTGTCCTCTATGCGGCTTTGAGTTTCCTTCTATCAACGGGTCACAAGCGATTATAGATGAGGAGGAATGGGATGAACCCGTTTTTGGAGAATTGCTCAGTGAAGAGGAAGAAACCCATTTGCGCTACATTCGTCAACAAATGAAAACCAAATATAGAAAACAACAAAATCCAGGACGAGTTATCAAGCTTTTTTATGATAAATTCGGTTATTTAGCACCGGATGAATGGTTTGTTGGGGCAATTTTTGGAATGATTGATGTTGAAGCCCATACCAAAATTTATCTAAATTTTTTACATCGCATACGTCCTGATGCCTCGTTTTCCTGGTTCAAGTATATGATGGAGTTGGAGTTTGGAAAAGCTGGCTCCAAATATCGTACCCGAAAAGGCAACAGCTATACGGTTCCTACTTTTAATATGCAACCAACAAGTTGTTGGGAAGCATTAGGTATAGAAGAAGATGCCTCAGCAGAAACTATTAAAAGTGCTTATCAAAAATTATTGGGTCAGCATGATACAGATATTGGCGGTGAAGAAGCGGAGGGGATGATACGTTGGTTTAATTACTCATTTATTCAAGCTCAAAACAAGAACAAAGAATAATGGAAGAATTATTAAAACAGGCTTTAAAAAGTCGCGAGGCTGAACTATTTTTTCAGTTAATGGAACGGTTTCCCCACTCACTGCTCGAGGCTGAAGTTGATTTACTCTCTTTAAAAGAAAAGGCACGATATGAAGAATTAATAGCCTTATGGCATAAGCGTGAAAATTTTGATTTTTGGGACAAAATAAATTTATTACCCACAGGAGTAATGAGTTTAGATCCTTCGATTCCTCAATTAGCGCTAATACCATATTCTGAGTTTTCTGTGGGAGACGTGGTAACGATGAAAGCCAATGGAAAAAAAGCGACAGTGGTACAAGTCAACGGGCGAGGCGTAAAAGTGCGTTTTTCGGAAACCGAACAGCTAGAATGGTATTTTGCCGTTCAGTTTTTGTCAGGTAATTAGCTTTTTTGGAAAAATCTTTTTTAACTTTTATATTTTTAAATAACCTAAAATTTAGGGGGGGGGGGGGTAAAGGTTTGAGTAATGGATTAAAAGCCTATATTTTTGCCATTTGATGCCTTAATTATCTCTGACGGTTAAATTTATTGGCTTGAAAAATTTTTGAGAATTAATTAATTATCCATAGTCCAATAGATCGGTGATTATAATTGTTTTTAGAACTCGATTTCATTCGACAAAAAATTTTTTGTCGAATGAAAGCTTAACACTACCGTCACATTTTACATGATTGGAATATCATTGTCTTCTTGTATCAACGATATTTTATTTGGCGAGGTTTTAGAAGAAGATGTAGATTACATTATCACTTCCTCGGTTTTTAACAATGAACAGGAATTAGAAGACTTAATTACCAAAAATATAGAGGACGGAATCTGGAAAAAGGAATTTCGTGAACCTATTCGTGCTTTGCTATCCCGATTAGAAATTCGGCAACCCCGTCGAGACAAGGGAAATTCTTATTTTCCTTTGTTGATTAGAAGTTGTTGGGTTTCATCAGAAGACGAAATTATCTGGAATGATTAACGTCCTTAGCTACAAGAATTTAATTTATGGAAGAAAAAAGTTAATAATTTTTAGCTATATGTAAGGGGGTGTAATAAAACTTAATAATTCCGTACAGTGAGATTTTGTCGCTCTTAAAAAATATCTACCCAAGGGGTAATTTATTTTCTTTATATAGAGTTAATTTAATATTAATAATAGCCGTTTTACCCAGACGGGAATCGACGCAAAAAAATTAGAATCCCCGACAAATTATTGAGACTTAAAAGTTAAATGGGCAAATTTAAAAAAAATCTTGTGGATAGGAGGAGGCGAATTTTTAAATTATTGATTGCACAAGCAGCTTTCGGAGCGGTTCTTAAACAATAAAAACCGGACTCTGTGCCGCAAGTATTACTTGATAACAATTTCCCTGACCGATAAATAATTATTCGGTTTACTTTACCCATTGCTAATCTTATGATTTATAAAATTTTTGTTCGACAAATTAACGACATTGGACAGTGGCTTTTTTTGTCCCCCCTGTGGTACGATAGTTCTAAAAAGATCAACGCGCCCCGCAACAGGTATCTCAGACCTGAAGCAGGACGACTACCCACTTACTGTAAAGGCAGCAAGGAGGCAATCATTAATTATGACAGTCTTGTTTCTATTAATTACATATAAAATAGAGAAACCGCCGCCCGATGCGCGACAGCTTCGCGCCACTGCGCTCTGCGCCACTACGTGAGCGTGACCACGCAGTGCAGCTTCGCTGTCGCCGGCTTCGTCGAAACATTTTAGGCAAGATTTTAAAACCTTTGAAATTAACAGAGTCAACTTATTCTTTGCCAGCCAACCCGAAAGAATAATGATTTGACGTGACTGTATGCAACAATTCTTAATCCCTATTCCCCTACGTGGAAATAAGGAGTAAGATAGATCCAAAACGTGCATAATTCGAGGTCGTACTTTATGCCAATACTGAGAACCCCTGAACTGAACCCCCAAACGCTAAACAACCGTCCCTCTGGTTGGCTTCCGGAAACGGACGGCTTTAGCTCCTATTTGGACGGGTTTCTACCTCAAGTTCTCTTCTTCAAACCCTTATCACTGGAGGCAGGACAATGAAAGAGTAATTTTTAAATTTTTCATATAACGATATTCTAACAGCTATCCCGTGACTTGTACAGATAGCTGACAGGGAATCTTTGTAAAAATTTTTGAAAATACCTCTTTCGACTCCTATTAATACCCCTTCATTGGTATAACCAACAAATAACTAGGAGAAATAAGCAAAGTCTAACGTTTACCAGTTCTATCTCAATTTATCGATGATTAATGATTGTTCTTTTTAATAAAGAGCGATCTCACTCAGGGAAAAGACAAGACTCATCAAAAAACTGATGCGAGGTCAACGGTTACTCATTGATGAGTGCAGTTGACGAGCAGTCAATTTACGGTTATCAATCAAAGCATTGTTAACCGACAGAGTAACACGGGTCAAATCTCGGATATATCCAATTGGAAACCGAAAAAATGCTGGAGATTCCCCAAAAAAGACAGTGAAGTTAGTACAAATAAGCGATCGCTATAAATAGTGCCGTCTTCGGTATATGTATAGTGATCGCCTCCCCTCCTCTATCTTTAAAGAGGCATCACCAGCCTCTAATTACATAACAATTCGATCATAATCACGCTTGCAGCTAACTTCACCGGCGAATCTCCACCAACTTGTCACTAAATGTTGTTGGAGTAAATATAATGTCGCATCAAACAATCAAACTCAACGCTTTAAACAAAACACTCAACGGGCGCGAAGCCTTCGACTGGTGTATAAGCCGCGTCTATTCACACAATCAAACCATCTGGCTTAAGTTCAGCCACAATCAATTTTTAGTCGGTAAAAAAGATGATGTAAATTTATGTCCGGATTTTTGGTTAACGTCAGGCAGTGGAACTAACCGCAAGCGAACCGGGAAAATAGCCAACATCTACGAGTATTTAAGAGAGCGATCCCAAACACTCGAGGGCGGAGTATTTTACTTACCCGGAAAACCGGGCGATTACCCCCTTAAAGAGTTTTGCCAGGCTTCTTCCGACATTGGTGCAGAATTAGACTGGGGAACTCATGATGAGCAATGGGAACAGATCAATCGCTTTGTGAGTTTGAGCGGCTTATATCCTGACAGTGCCATCAACTCAGGCGGCAAATCAGTCCATCCCCATTGGCGCGGCAACTCTGACTTTCCCATGAACCAGTGGATCTATCTGCGGCGACTATTAGCGATCATCGTGCTAGGAGATCCTGCCGTTTGTAACCCACATCAACCCATGCGGTTGGCCGGATTCCTGCGGAAGGAAAAGAATAAGGAACAGGTTCTAGAGTATTGGGGCGACCATCAATACAGTTACGATGAATTTATCGATGGGTTCAAACGAGCCTATAATAAGCTCGATTTAACCTTCCCTGTGACGATAACCGATGACTGGTGGAGAACAACCCTAAGACCTATCTTAACTAGCACTTTAAATGCACCTGAAAAATACTCCCGGCTGCGTCATGTACTTGTAGATGGATTGGACGGTTATGAAAAACAACTTCTTGAGGAACACCGGCAACAACAACAAAGACTGCAACTTAAACAATTATCCAAAAAACATTACGACACGACTAATAATCTAATCGAACTGGTAAAGGAAGCTGAAGCCAGGTTAGGAAGCGATGGGTTCAACTGGAGTGGTCATCGCTGGAAATGGTCTGGGATAACTCGCGCTAGGGGTTGCTGTCCCTGGCATGAATCGAAGTCGGGGACGGCCGGCTGGATAGCGCCCCGTCGCGGTGAGGGGGGTTGGGGTTACGCTTGTCCCTCTTGCACCGATAACCGTCAAATAGGAGCATTCGCTTATTGGTGGTATCTTCAACATGGTCTTAATGCCGCTTATCCTTCAGGGAGGAAATGGGTAGAAGCGGCTACTGAATTTTGTAGTTATGCTGGTATTACTGTCCCAGAAACCCAATGGGGGATTAATGAGCAGGGATTGCCGGAACCGGTCACAGACAGTGGAGCGGCGGCACTGTTTCGTGCCCAAAAGAATGTTGCTCAAAGGCAGAAACAGTCATTCTTTGAGCATATAGCCCAAAAAGTCCTAAAAGTTTCCCGACACTGGCGCAAAGGATTCGGCGCATCAGTTGTCGAGCAAAAAGCTGCCGCCATTAAAGATCAACCGCCCTCAATTATCAAGTACACGGACAATATGCCTCTGCCTACCCCCAACGACTACCAAGGGAAAGCCGCCCCGCGTATCCTGTTTGAAACTTGTTACAAGAATAAAATTACCCCAGTTTATCTAGAACTAAAAAGATTGGGTTGGAGAGGTGCTTGGGATAGAAGTTATACTGGCAGTGGCAAATCCTATCGCATTACTGAAATTGCCCAAGATGTGATTTACCTCGATGTGAATTATAAGAATCCATCGATCGATAAAATTAAGGACCAGTTTGTCATCATGCCCACCCGTCACGATGGTATGTTATTAACTCTTGAGGGACGGTTAGTGAGAGCAAAAACTGAAGAGGAAAAAACAAGCGCTGCACTCAAGAGTAACTGTATCAATGCCGATTTGCTCAATACCATTCATCAACTCGGTTACGATATCGAGGGAAGTGGTGGGGAAGGACATCCCCCCAATCCGATCTGTGCTATGTGTCCTTTTTGGAATCAGCGAGTTAAAGTAGGTGACAAATATATTCCCCTGTGTCGTACCGAGAGGGGAGACGGTTACGGTTTCTTGTATGAACGCATGGAAGCTATGGCATCAAGTGCCGCAGGAACTAATGCTGCGGCTTATCCCGATCAGTTGCCCGTTCCCCAGGAGCCATCCTTTGATGAGGAGGGCAATGAAATCCCACTTGATGGTCTTGATTTGAGAAAGAAAATCTTAGCTTGGGAGGAAGCTTCCTTACTGGTTACCGGAGTCAGAGAAATTAGTGCCAAGCTTACTGATTATGACCGAGCTATTGCTACAATCGTCTCCCTAATTCCTGAACTCTCACACCTGGCTCATCAATTAAATCCTATTCGAGAATTGATCGAAGGGGGATACAAATTAGGTGTTGAGATGGCGCAAAAATTGGACGAAAAAAACTATGTTCCTGGGCAAAAAAAATCTAATAAATATTACGGCTTGAGTCAAGGGGATCTTTTAGAATTGATTGGCCAATGTCCCCAAGAAATTTTGGGTACCGACTTCATAGAAAAAATAGAATCTGCCCTCTCATTTCATAATATTCTTGTTAAGCCGGATTCCGTTAGAGCGCTTGAGAACGGCGGTAAATGGTCATCTCATGCAGAAAAGTTATGGGCGGCGGCGGCCCGAACCGCGATGCAAAGAGAAGCTAACGCACTTTCCTATCAGAATGTCAAAAATTTACCTTCTAACTGGTTGTTACATTTTCTTTTGATTTGGGCAAAACTTGAGCCGGGCATTTTTAAGTTAGAAAAGAACGGTCATTTAACGATTTCTATCCCCGACGCTCGTCACCAAAAGTTAGCGAATGCCGCAGGATTTAACCTGTTTCTTGATGCCACCGGTGACAAAAAACAAACTTGCCTGACTTTGGGGCTAGATCCCAATACAATTATAGAGGTCGAAGAAATTGCCCCAATGTTCGATAATTTGACCGTTTACAATATTAACCTGCCCGGCATGAAATCTAACAACTGGTCTAATACTTGCACTGAAGAATTACAGGAATTCCTAAAGCAGACAATTAATCAATACGGCGAAGATAATGTAGGCATTATTGGGCAAAAATGTCATGCTGACTCTTTAGGGTATAAGCATTGGTTCGGAAAGGATGAACGCGGCACTAACCATTTTAAAGGCTTGAAAGTTTTAATCTGCTTGGGAACTCCTTGGGACAACTGGGGATCAGTACGAGATCGATATTGGTTGCTTAATGGTCATTTGGATGGACTGCAAGAATATTATCAAGCCCAAGTTAAAGAGAAGTTCAGGCAGACTGCCGGGCGGCAACGGGTTCACCTGCAACCGGATAGAGAATTCATCATCATCTTTGTCGGTACAGAACAAGACTTAAGTTATTTAGGAGATACGGGCGCTCTTGTTATCAATCAAGATATGCTGGAATTTTGCCCGACTGCCGCACCACTACGCCAACAACAGAAATTTAAGTTGCTGACATTTGCGAAACAATTAATGATCACTGGACAGAAAATTACCCAAGAGCTTTTAGCGGCTGGTTTGGGGGTTACTCAAAGTTGTGTCAGCAAGCTTTTTAAAGGTGAAACACTATCTTGGAAAGACTTTCAGAAATTATTCCAAGACGTATTCAATGATCCTGTAGGAACTGGAATAATTTCTCTCAACCAAATTACCGATTCTTTTTTGCGTACCTGGCTTGGGTTAGCCGAGACCTACCCCATAGAAATGGGGCGGGAGTTTGTTGCTGCCATAAAAGTTTTGGGGATTAATAACTTTTTGAGAGAACTAAAGCAGGAAGATGCCGCCACACAGGCGGGCATATTAAGTCTAATTACTCCCTTGGTTGAGGGGGGATGGGAAATGGCACAACAATTTTTAGAGGCTTAATTTTCGGTTTTTCGCTTAAAATCCCAGGCTACCTCGTTATGTATAGGTTTTAAATTTGTTCTAGCTTAAATTTTAATTTAATAAAGCTAGAACTATAATTAATAATACCTACTCTAGGCATTCTCTCAAAAGCCTCGCCACTTCTTGAAGCTTAGTTTTAGTTTTTAAAAGCTTATTCCGTCGCTGTATGCCTTCACGCGCGAGTAGGTTTCGGGGATCATCATCGCCACTTAAATGAATAACTTTGACTTTAAAGGAGCGATCGGCAGGTTCAAAAATATTTTGTTTGGCGGTTAGTTTATTATAGCCGTAAGTGCCCCAAGGTCTTCTAACACTATATACATGAACCTCGCATTCAGGGGGAGCTATGTATTCATCTTGGTAAGAATTAAAATGCTCACTCAAATCGATGGTTAGATCCATTATTTCATTATAAAGTGATAGCAACCCTAAACTTTCTACAGTCTGAGGACAGCCACGCTGCATCAACATTGCGAGTGCTAAACGCCTTCTAGTAGTTCTGATAATTTCTCGCTCGGAGTTCCAACGGGCTGCTGCTCGTTCTGCCCATTCCTGCCACTGTTGTTGTTCTTCGGGGGTTCTGCCTATCCTGCGGATCAACTCGAACTCGTCATCGGGCCCCAACCCTCTCGCCGCGCGGCAGGTTAGATAATTGTCACAATCGGCGGGGTCAATTCCCACCACCTGCATCATGCCGGCGCAGTCAAAGCCTAGGGCACATTCCTTCTGTTTAACCATTAAGTAATCTCCTGTTGAGCGTGTATGAGTGTTTAAGGTTTTGTTCTAGCTATTTTATAATTTTTATAAAGCTAGAACGATGAGAATAATAAAGATAAGATAAAGATGCCTCAGAAGTAGCGACGATGCCTGTCATTTGGGGGAAAAAATAAAACTTAAAATAAGGATAACTGTACGATTGTAGTTTTAGATTGCGCTGAAGGTAGCGATTCGGAACGCCATTTGATCGAGTTAGACATGATTATTTTAGCGTCACTTTATTTAAGTATATATGAAATTCTCAAAAGTCAACATAGAAAAATAATCAGAGTTTGGAGGAACTCTACAGGAGATCTATTTAAGTAATTTAGATAATAAATTAGTCTAATTGCTCCTTAATCTCTCCATGTAAGGGTCTAATTCCCGACTTTTCCCTAAAAGTTATCAGCTTTAAATATTTAACTTTCCCGTCTGTCGCTTTCGTAGCACAGGAAAACCAAATAGCCGCACCTTTCACATCGTCAACCGAGGAACGGCGGCGCTCAAAGACTTTTGAACGGTACTGTACAACCGTGACCCCTTCGCCATCGGAAGATATGACCTTTGCTCCGATGCTGTCCCAAGCGAAATGCTTATACTCGCTTAAGGTAGCTTTGAAATTCGGCTCGAACTCTTCATAATTACTGGTAGCTTCTTTTTGGAGAAGCTGTCTTAGTAGCTGATTATTTTCTTGTAGGAGTTCATTCTGCTGACTGAGCAAGTTTTTTACATCTCTTAACAAAACCCACAAATTCTGTGTTCCTTTGTCCTTTGAAACAACGGGATTGAGCAATGTTTCAATAGCTGAATTTTTAGTATCAGTCTCAGTAGTCATAATCATTTTAAAATTAATCTCAATATTTTTGGACTTTGGACAAAGGAGAAAATTAATTAGCGTAAAAAATACGCTAATTAAAAAGTTTTTTTTGAGAAGCGGCAAAAAAATCAATCATCTTTTAATTCTTCTGTACAATAGGAAGAGTCGGTTTCTACTTCTCCTCCAAAATAAATATCCAAGTAGCTTTCACAGAAGAGAATTAATAACCCTTTCTAACTCATCAATAAGATCTCTTCTTGTTAATTTCTCTATTGCATCAATATGAGCTTCACTGCCAGCTTTACCTAAATATACATCTAAGCGTTTTTTTTTGGCTGTCAGTGGCTCGTGTAAAGATAGGTTCGGCGGCTTGTAGTTTATAATACCAATAGATTTTTTGATGAAAGGGTAACTTGGTAACGAATAATATGACAATTAGGGGGAGCGACTTCTCCTTCGTTTTGAATCTTCTGAATTTTTTGCTTAAATTTGCGGATTAGGTTTTTAATTTGTCTAGCTCTTCGGGTCGGGTCTTGATTGGTTTTCAGACAATTTTGGGAATCCATTTGACATCTTGAGAAACTATTGACCTCCCTTTATATTAGCGTATATATTACGCTAATATTTGAAAAAGTTAGTAATGACCATGAAAAATCAAGAAACTGAAAAGGCAATTAAAGAGTTTCGTCGTTGGAGGGAAAATCTTTTTAATGGGCTTAAAGCCAGAAAAGAGTCTCTCATAGAGTTGATAGATGCACTCTCCAGTAATCAACAAGCAACATCAGTAGTGGAATTATCTCTTAATCCCTTGTTTAGACGAAATTATAACAGTTTATATAAAGGAATTCAAGAATTTTTTCCTTATCAAACTGAGGATACTGAGGATGAATACTTAAAACAAATTAAAGATTTACTCAAGGCAGTTTCTCTTACTATACCATTATCTCAATCCCGACATTTTAACTTATTTGCAATAGATACAACTCCTTATCAACGACCGTATTCACCGGTATTAGCTGATAAAAAATTTATCCATTATCCTAATCCTATTAAAGGAAATAAACCCATAAATATTGGACATACTTACTCAGTTATCTGCGCTTTACCTGACCCAACAATAACAGGTAATAAGCCTTGGGCAGTTCCTTTATCAGGAGAAAGAGTACCGAGTAACGATAAAGCAGCGAATGTGGGCAATAAACAACTTAAAGAAATTTTTGAAAGCTCTTCGTTTTCAAGACAAGAGTTATCAGTTTTAGTCGCTGATAATTTTTATAGTCAACGAGATTTTATCGGCGAACAAGTCAATTATAAAAACTTAGTTACTATTACGCGAGTCAGAAGTAATCGGGTTTTTTATAGACAATTTATTGAGAAAATAACTACTCAAAAAAAGTCGGGACATCCCCGTTGGTACGGGGATAAATTTGACCTAAAAGATGAGAACACTTGGACTCAACCCAATGAAGTTACTCAATGCGTCTTTACTACTAAAACAGGTCGTCAACTGACCACTACAATTTCCGCATGGAAACAGATGTTAATGAGAGGAAATAAAAATTATAAAATGAACAGTTATCCTTTTACTTTACTACAAATTCTCATCACTGATGAAGTTAATAATGCTGTTTGGCAGCCTATGTGGCTTATAGTCATCGGTTCTCGCCGTGAAGAGTTAAGTCTGATTGATTGCTATCAATCTTACCGACAACGTTATGATATTGAACATTTTTTCAGATTTAGTAAACAGAAATTATTAATGACAGCCTATTCTACTCCCGATGTAAGGCACGAAGAAAACTGGTTCAAATTAACACTATTGGCTTATGTAAATTTATGGGCGGCTAGAAAATTAGCTGTTGTTTTGCCCCGCCCTTGGGAACAGTATTTAAAAACCAATGAATTAATTAAAATTTCTCCTAGTTTAGTTCAAAGAGATTTTGAGCGAATAATTTCAACATTGGGCACATTTGCCTCTTCTCCCAAACGTCGGGGTTATTCCTCTGGACGTATTAAAGGTTATAAACAAGTCCCACGAACTCGCCATCAAGTTATCAAAAAAAGACAAAAAAATAAACTGAACAAGTAAAAGCGGACTTTCAAATCGCCAAGTAAGCTGTTCTTTTTCCGATTACTCAGCAATTTTTACCGGCTGAGGTAGAGGGAATATTGTCAATTTTATATTAGCGTAATATTTACGCTAATTATTTTTTTCTTTTGTCCAAAGTCCAAAATCAACCTATGGCCAAGTTAGTCTCCCTCGTATCCGTTGCTGAACGTTCTCCTCTTTTCGGTAGCGACAAGGGTTTAATTTTTTTATCCGACGATTTTGATGAACCATTAGATGATTTCAAGGATTATACCTAATGAGATTATTGATAGACACTCATGCTTTCCTGTGGTTCTTTAGCGGCGACCCTAAATTAAGTAACACCGCTCGAATTTTAATGGAGGATATTAAATGTCAAAAGTTAATAAGCATAGCTACTGTCTGGGAAATTGCCATTAAACAGAGCAAAAATAAATTAACTTTAGCTTTACCTATAGAAGATTATATACAACAAAAGGTAAAACTCGAAGATTTTGAACTCTGGCCAATCAGCTTAAGTCATCTGTTTGTTATTTCCACTCTGCCGTTTCATCATAATGACCCGTTTGACCGGCTTCTCATCGCACAGACAATAGTTGAAGGTGTTTCTATTTTAAGTCGAGACTTAGCCTTTGATAGCTATAATATTCAACGGATTTGGAATTAAAAGAAAATTTAATGTCAATTTGAAATCTTTAATTTTCCTCATCACCCCACAAATCCCAGTTTTCGGGAGCGAACACGGAAGTATCAGGACTAGATGCCGCTTGTGAAATATTTTTGGCTCGATTTTCCATCGCCAAAACCCTTTCAGTATCCCTTACATATAAAGGCGTAATTTGACGACGAACTCGAACAAAATCGTTGAATTCCAAGGTAATAGGATTGTTATTATAAAACCTATCTTTAGCCGCCATTTCCACAATTAACCTTATTTCGGCCCCAGTGCAGTAATTGGTTTCTGAGAGAAGTAAACGCCACTCCCTTTCCCCCAATGGTCCATCACCTACCCTGTATCGCTCATCAAAACGTCCGGCATGAAGCTGAAAAATCTCTTTACGCTCAATAGCTTGAGGGAAACCAACATAGTAAATCTTATCAAACCGACCAGCCCGTGTTAATTCTGGCGGCAGTGCATCTAATCTATTGAGAGTGGCGATAACAAACACCTTACTCTGCTTCTCCTGTAACCAGGTTAGCAATACGCCCAAAACTTCCCCCTTCGTGCCGCTTGCTGTAAGTGCCGCTTCAGGGTCAAAAAATTTATCGAACTCATCAAAGTAACATACAGCCGGCGCAGCCGCTTCTATACGTTGTAATAGACGTTTAAGATAAGCAGAACCCTTGGATTTAACTAAATCCACCCCGACATTAATTAAAGGAAACCCTAGCCTTTTTGCAACAACTTTAGCGGCAAAAGTTTTTCCCGTCCCTGGAGGGCCTGCGAGTAACCACCCCTTGGGAAAAGGCAATCCATACTCCCTTGCAAGGGCGGAGTAGTCTAAAGCTACTTGTTCAATACCCAGTTTCAACCTATCCAAGCCGCCAAAATCGTTGAGGTCTGGAGTAGGTAGGAATTCTAAGCCTAGCCCGAGGAGTCGCCGTTTTTTATATTGATACAAACCGTCGGCAAAATTTTCTTCAAAAAGTGCCAACTGACAACCCACCTCGATTTCTGCGGCTGATAACCCTGAAACTGAGTTGAGGAGGTGATCGTTTATTTCCAAGGATATGCCGCTACTCTTATTGCAGTCCTCTAGTATCTGTTGAATCTCGTAAACAGTAGGTAAGGGATAAATTACGGAAGGTAACAAAGAATTGAGATGCGTTGGTAACTCTAACTCCTCAATATCAAGCAAAATTAGATATTTGTTCTCAGACAGCTTGAAATTTTCCAAGGTATCCATTAACAAGGTTGTTAATGTTTCCCTTTCGGTTTGAATTTCATCATGTAATAATGTTCCTATATTTTCCAGACAGAATATCCCATCTGTAAAGTGGTTCTGTAAGCTTCCAAATAATTCTTGTACATGGGTTAGCTCGATGGTAAAATTCTTGAGATCTGTTAACTCTTTAGTGGCTAAATTCCAGTAATAAACAGGAATATTTAAATTCCTCGATAACTGTTGTAAAAATTTATGTTTAACTTGGGTTCTTTCCAGAGCCGGAAAACTTAAGTAAGCTCCTTTGAAGCATTTTAAATTTTTTATTAGTTCTTTTTCCATCCTGTACTCCTCATCAAATGTTAATCAAATTGGCAGTAAAAGACTATTATTAATCAAGCTGTCAAAAGAAAATGGGTGAATTTTAAGGACCCCTTCTTCTAACTGTAGAGGTATTACGAACTTGTTCAATCTGACGATTAAGCTCTATTGCCGATTGAGTTTTAATTTTTAAAACATTCTCTAAATGCTCTAGGTCTTGTTTGGTCATTAGATTAACTACACCTTGGGCAGTTCTTTGAAAAATTATCTTGTGCTGATTTAATTCATCTTTTTTCAAAATAACCACCTCTCCATTAGAAGCTGAACGAATCAAATACCTATTATTTTCATCGCTTTCTTGCCTCGATTTAGCACTGGTTTGCTTAGATAATGACACCAATTGCTCAACAATATTGAGAGTTCGTATCTCTCTTGAAGTCGCTAACTTATCAACAGTCATGAAGTCTTCAGTTAGTTGACCGGATTTTAACGATTGTTTGAGGTCTTTTAAAGCATCTAAATCTTTGTCTTTTAGATGGGATTGAGTCACCATAGCAGCACCAAGACTGTTGGTTTTGAATCTTAAGAGTTCATTTCCTTGATTGTCCTCCAGCTTAAACTCGTTGCCTTCTCGGTAAACTGAATAACCGTTGGCTTGGTATAGTTTATCGTTAGGGGCAGCTTCAGACTGCCAAAGCTGTGTTATTGTATAAGCCGCCGATTGTTGAGATCGCCTTGTTCTCCACAAATCCCACAGTGCCCCAGGTCTTTGAGCCGCTTTTTGCCACCATTGATAGTCACGAGGTTTTTGATTTCTCTCCTTTAACATCTCCTTGAATGAGGAGTGTATTTCATTTTTGATATCGGCTTTTATGTCTGTACGGAAAGCCTCGTAATCGTTAATCAATTGAGTGATTATATCTGGCGCGGAATTTAGGTTTTGTTGAGGTCTATCTTCTTTGGCTTTAGAAAAAGCAGGCTTTCTTGTTTCTTCTAAAAGTGTTGAAAAATTTTGATTAACTTCAACTTTGCCCTGCTCATCTGTTTTAAATAAGGTTGTGGACTTTTGTCCTAAAATTCCCAAAACTTCAAGATTTTCCAGACCTTTAATAATTTGCCCGGGTTGCGCGAGTTGATGTGCCATTTCCAATCGAATATTTAGAACCGCATCTAATTTATCAACATTTTTACCTTTAATAAGATTACCGTTCTGCCAAATTTCAATTAGAGGTATTAAATTACTTTCTTGTAGTTTTTCTTCATGACCTTGGCTATTTCCTCGCTCATCAGGAGAAGGAAAGGGGGTATTTTCGGAATCTTTTTGAGATTTTTGAGAAGAGTTTTCTTTCTTGGGAGGTTCATCATGATTTTCGGGTTTTTTTTCCTGGTTTTTTTCGTCTAATTTAAGCCCTTCCATTTTTAAGAAAGTTTGTGCAAAAGCTATTAACGCGCTTTGCATTTGACCAACATGGCTTTCACTAACTGGTGTAACCGTCATAAATTATCCTCCAATTAAATCTAAAATACCTCGATTTTTTAAATTTTGAAGTCGATCAAAAAGAACTGTTTCATTTGTGCCGGGTTTGTCCAAAAAATAAGCCAAAAGTCCATTGACATACACGGCTATAAATTCGAGGGTAGAATTGGTCGAGCGCTCTAATTCAAAACTTCCTAATGGAGTATAGCCACCCATAATACCAAACTGATCAAAAAATTCAAGAGTTTCAATCTCTAAATCGGCGGGCAATGGGTCTAATTTTTTTTGTTTGGCCGATTGTAATTCCTGCTTAATTTTTTCTGAGATCATAAGTTTAACAAGTGATATCGTGGATAGAATTAATGTTGCTATCTGATGATTGACTGTTGGTTGTAGGAACAGTCGCTGATAATTGTTGTTGATTTCTTTTTGGATTTTGTTGTTGGCCTCGGACGTTATTATGAGAATTCTCTGGCGGCAGAGGAAATAGTTCATCAACTAAAGCTAATCGTTCCTCAAACTGAGATCGCCGCATCTCATCAGTAACGTGATTAGCTCTAGTTTCTCTGAGATACTTAAGGATGAAGGGCCAACGACTCTCTGACCATTCCATCTCCGCCCTTTCACATCGGGCAACATGAATTTTTTGTAGGATCGGCACATAATTATCGCCACCCCTGCGGTAAGCAGGATTAATAACTATAGCCTTACCAGTGGGCAATTTAAGGAACTGCGCGGGTTCAAACAAGGGACGTTTCTGACGATTATCGGAAGTAGAACGGCTACCACCCCCCCCATGTTTGCCGGTATTTTTTGAGCGGCTTTTTGAATCAAACTTAACCTCAACCTCTCCCAAGAATTCGGAAAAATATTTGGCTGACTCAACGTCTTGGGGATTAAATAAATATTTGGTGGCCGTGCCGCCAAAAATGATTCTAGCCAGTTCTTTGCCGTATATTCTCTCTAGCTGACCCAGATTTTGAGCGCCGATTACACCGCAGAAACCGTCCTCACGAGCCTCATTGAACCAATTTTGAAGCTGAGGGAGGTAAATTGTCGGCAATTCATCCAAGAACACGCACAGAGGGTCGCGTCGAGGTTCAACACGGCTAACATTCTGAGACACTACCATGTGTAAGGTAGCCGCTAGTAATGGACCGACAATATCGCGGTTGTTCCTATCTAAGCCAAAGATAACCAGGGTTTTACCATCCAAGTCCAGGGGTAATGTTGACTCACCACAGAACGAACCGATGAAGTCTTTCTTGAGGAATTTTTGAAACGTCCGTTGTGCAGTACCGACGATAGACGACTCAGTTTCGGGTGAGCCGCTAACACTGATAACCTGCGCTAGTGGGCGCATCGTCCAGATGGGGAATAATGATTGCTGTTGAGCGTATAATAACCGCTTACCTAGTTCGGGCAACGATAAGATCGCCGAAGCGGTCATCAAATCAGCATATTCTTTACCTTTAAATGCGGCAACGGCTTTAGCGAGTAAGAAAATCCCCTCAACCAACGTAGCACCCGCATCCTCGAAAAATTTATCACCCGATGCGTGACCATTACTGATATCACAATTTTTGGTGATAGTTTGTGCCAACTGTCCGGCAGCTACAGCATCCTCAGCATCCTTTAAGAAGTCTAAAATATTACAAGAATCCGATTCAGGGAATCCCGGGGCAAAAATCCTGATTTTATAGCCTCTTTTGAGCGCATAAGCCACAGCCCGACAAGTTTGTGCAGGGTACTTGAAATCATAGATAATGGTGGGAAATCCTTGGTCTAGTGCAGATCTAATGAGAGGGTCTATTACTGAAAACGTTTTCCCCGTTCCTGCGCCCCCTAAAACCGAAATACCTCTTTGAATATCGGGAACATAAAAGGTATTAGGGGATGGCTTTCTCTTTAAAAATTGCTTTCGATTATCGAGAACCCATTGTTGTTGTAACTTTAAAAGAACCTCGTCCGGCATTCCCAAGTATAATGCAGCCGAGTTCCTTTTAGGATTTTCTATCTGCAAAGCGGCACGGCGCGCGGCAAAACGTTTCTCTTTACCACTACCCCAATAGCTAGTAGCAAGCTTACCCTTTTTATTACTATCATCAAGCAATGAGAGTAATCCGAATGCGGCAACCGACCCCAGTAAAGCTAATCCTGACGGGGTGTTGAGGAAATTAGTTATGGATGAAGTTGGTATAGGGGGGGTGCTTGATTGACCGATATAATAAGACATCTACAAACCAACGAAGATAGAATCACCAGTAGAAAGAGTTTGAAACGGTATGGGGCCTATAAAATAGGGTGTTGCCCCACACCAAACCTTTTTTCTAAAAAACAACACAGTATCGACCTTATCTGTGGATTCATCAACATTCCAGACGACTACCTTAAATGAGTTGCCATAGGGGTGTCTGCCGGTGGGTTCATCACCACCGTTGACCGATTTCAAGCAGCCGTTACCGCCGCTTACTTTTTGCTCCTTGCCGCTTATCCACTGCCCTCCAGCAACTACAGGATTAGCGGCTAATTCTATGTGGGCACAGTTTTTGGTACAGTTTTTGTTAAAACCTGATTGATAGCTACCAGAAACACTGCGGTTAGTGGGATGTTCCGATTTACCCAACACTAAGTCAACAACAGCAAATCCTTCATCCATGTTAAGGAAATTAAGGGGAAACTCAACCAAAGCAGGAACCTCATTAACCTTCAAACTTTGCCAATTACTGAACTGAAGGAAAGGAGTATTAGTTAAGCCAGGAATTGACAATAAATTGTATAAGGATAAGTCAAAGTTCTTAAAGGAAAGCTGATTTAACTCTGGGTATTGTTTGACTAAATCTTTAAGAAGAGTATTCTGTACCTTATTGATTTTATATCCTTTGGACTTCAAAAGATTTTGAAAAAGGGGAATAGCCTTCAAGGGATAATTGCCTAATCCTTTAACATTATTTAACACTTGCCCTAAATTCGCTTTAAAGAAATAGCCAAACTGGTCAAGAGAATAATTTTCTGGAGAGCTATTAATTGAAGTAATGATCTTATTTAAAGTCAAAGAACCGAAGCCTAAATCTTCCAAAGTTAAGAACGTCTCTAATCGCTGACCAGATGGGAGGGTAAATTTTTTGCCATCAGGTAAAATGAATGAAACTCCCTCATTAAGGGGTGGTAAAGATTCAAATGTAACGGGTGGATATTCATCAGACATTCCAGGCTTAATCATTAGCATCATGAAACTAAGCACCCAAAATAATCCCCATCCTAGTCCCCAAAAATAGGGGAGTTTGAGTTGGCGGAGCCAAAGGGGTTTGATTAGCATTATTGTCCTAACTCCTGTAAACGAGCGACTACTTTTTCTGAAAGACCGGACTTACTGGCTGCATCTTCCACAGATAAACCAAGAGATAAGTAGGTGAGAAAATTGTGGACTTCTTTATCTAAGGGAGAACCTTCAGTTAAGAATTTTTGTTGTTTGGCTACTAATACTCCCTGTCGAAATATTTGAAGTATTTGGTGATTGTTGACGGTGACCGATTCATCATTTTCCACCGCCGTAATTTCAAAGACTAAATAGCTAGGCTTAGTAGATTTAACAATCTTAAAAAGATAAACGCTTCCCTTCCCCTCAGTTGATTGAGTAATAACGGTTAGCAAGCTTCTTGGCGATGGGGGAAGTCCTGGTATTTTTAAATCGTTTATCCTCTTGAGGTGGAGAACTTTAATATCACCTTTTTGTTGTTGACAATTATCCTGTAAACCCTGGAGACAGCCATCAGCAAATAATACAACAAATGAGGGATTATCTAACCATGCTTGTTTGATAGATTCAGAAGATGATAGAAAGCTTATGGTAACTCCATGACCATTGGATAGATATATCGTCTCCGGCTCCCTTTGTCGGGTTTGTCCATCAGAATTACCAAAAGGGAGGAGTCGGACAATATTAGTCTGCGATAAGACAGGTAAAGCAAATAATCCCACAACTAAGCCGCTTAATACAAATGACTTCATCGTTTATAACTCCAGTGATTTGTTAACGATAATTTGTACCTTTGTTCCTTGCTTGAGATACCAAAGTCTTTCCCTTCCCTCCAAATCGTCAATTTCTTTTTTGTTACGTTCGAGCAACTGTTCGCTTAAAGGTTTGAATCCGCCTTCAAGGACAGCACCCATCAAGTTAGGGTCATTGTAAGTAGAAGAACTTTCAAAGCTACCATACCCACTGCTAGTTGATGTGGAAGAGGGACGGTTGACAATTTCCCCGACTTTCCCCAATGCACCGACGACGAACCCAATTGCATCCTGTCTAGCTAACTCTCCCCCGGCACCATTCCTTAATTTGGCAATCAACGGTTTACCTCCAGATGCCCTCAACCCAAATACATTTGGCGCTAACTCTATTTCTTGACCATTAATTCGTATAGCGACAGGGTTTCCTTGGACCATACCGCTATCATGTACTCCTTTAACTTCAAAAACGATTTCGGTGCCGGGTGGGAGAACTTCAACCCCGTTGCGATCTCGTACCGGTTCGGTAATGGTGACCACGAAAGGCTCGGACTGCTGAGTCCCCTGCGCCCAGACAATCGATGTAGCAATTTCTCCGGGTATTTTTGTTCCCACAGGGATGAGGCGGCCCGATTGTACTGAGTCTCCCAATAATTGCATCTCTTCTGTATCCCCCGTAGATGAGGTTAGGATAACAGGCGTTTTATCATTACTTATTGATCCATTATCAGCCTCATTACTAGATGACATATCCAAGACTTTACCCTGTGAATCATCCTCAGATGGTTCGGTATTTTGTGCATTAAAAGGTACGGATGCGGCGCTATAAGAACCGAGTAGGGCTAATTGTTGCCATTGTTTGATAGGATCAATCGAATTAGTAGCCGCAGGCAATGCACGTAAATTAGAGCTATGACTCAATGTAGTTGAGTTACCTATTGATTGTTGTCTTATCGGTATTGAGAAATTATTGGGTTGTAATTTGATGCGCCTTTGAGGTACCCGACTAACATAGCCTCCAGGGGCATAACTTATTTTTCCTCTATAAAGTGTGTTAGAAGGAGGAATAGTTCTAGTTGTAGATGTAGGTAATGGTGTATCAGTGGCTCTTGCTTCCAGTTGTACAGTTGATGGATTATTAGCCGCTCTGACTGGGGTGCGGAACTCGTTCCGCACTGGATGTGGAAGAGGTTCATTAGAATGATATTTATCGGCAGCTTCTCTCATTTGTTTTAGTTGTTGTGATTGTGACGATAATGCCGCCTCAGCCTTATAGATGGCGATTTGCTCCTCGGGGGTGGGGGTTTTTGTCTTTTTTTTAGATTGAGCGTCCGCTTGTTGAGGAGATGTCCCCTTTTCTGAACGAAAAGATGGGGCATTTGACAGAAATAATCCAATAAAGATTACACCGCATCCACAAATTAGGGCTATTAACCCAAGTTTCATGTAAGGGTTTTTGGAGATAGAAGGTAACTTTTTTGTTTTGGCTTTTTGTTGATTTTCTCCGGTTTCTTGTTCAACAGATAAGGTTGATTCTTCTTCAAAATTGGGGAAAAATTGTTCTTGTTGTGAGTCATTTTCTATTCCTATTAAACTGTTAACTTTTTCGCAAGTCCAACCCGATAAGCAAGGGGTTAATTCATCATTATCTGTCTCCACTTCATCTGTTGAACTCTTTTGGATGGAGGGATTATCTATTGTATTGACCATTATTGAAGCTCCTGCTGTTTAAAATCTGTAATCGCATAAATCTCTAACCCCCCTTGGCGCATATTAATCACTTGTTGGGCTAGGGATAATGAAAGATTATCAGGGGGTAAAAAGCTGTAATTAGGAGGAACGACAGCCCTTACGTAAATTTCTTTATTAAAGGGCAGGAATTCGCCCATCTTCTCTCCATTCTTAATCATCATCAGATTGGAAAGGATGACCACTTTCCATTTACCCGGTGCGACTAACTGAGGCGAAGAGATGTAAACGGGGATAAAAGCCATCTGAGTATCTGAAGTAAACACAGATTTTGGGACTAACTCGGCTAATAATTTCAGAAATTCCTCCCGAAAATGCAATTCAAAAGCGAAACTCGCTTCCCAGGCGGCTGTCGTAATCTTGCGCTCAGAAGGTTGGCCGGGGATTTTAATAGAAACGCCTGCATCTTTCTGATAATTTCCTTGTGCTTTTGGGTCAGTTGTCGGAAGAGTTCCCGTCCAAGTGAATGTTAAAGATAGAATATCTCGAACAAATTTCTGGATAGATTCATCGGTTCTATCGTTGTTGCCTATTCCCTTAACCGTTATCGATTCGCCGTTAGATAATTGAACTAAAGTGGGAGGGGGTTTGGTGGCTAACTTGAGATAATTAAAAAACAGGATAACCTGAAAGAATACGTTTAACAAAACACCTCCTAAGCAAATTAGAACTAAGGAGCCATAAGAATCTCTTAGACTTAAATTATCCGAAACTTTTTTGAATTTTCCACTAATTCCTAATGACATTGATTTCACTCCTTCTATTAGATTTATCTGCCGGGGGGTAAGGTATTTTGAGGAGTAACATTAATGGTACGCTCGGGTAATGAACCAGTACGTACAGAACGGTTTTTTGACATTGGCATTACGGTAACACTAGGTCGTGATGATCTTCGACGTTCAAGGCTTGAGGCGGCATTCCTACCCCAAGACATGGCATTTCTCACCATTCCCATGCCTGTTGCTCCAGATTTTGAAGCCCCGGTCATTATTGCACCCCCCATCTTCGCGCCCGCCATACCCCCCACCGCACCGGTTATGGTTGCTAAACTACTAAAGGTGGCCATTCCCCCACCTGCGGCTAGAGCAACTGCTAATATAGGACTCATCACCCCAACCGCGATACTGAAGATGAGTTTGTTGGTAGACGGAGAACTCGTTTGCAGTACGGCGATTAAAGCAATTAATATATTGAAGCAAAGTTTGCACAAGCCCACAGAGTAGAATGCTATTAACCAAGCATATAGACTTTTTTGGGCAACGGGTAATAAGGTTCCCCCTACCGCTAACGGTCCCAACAACCCCGTCAATACCCACGTCACCTCGACTATCCATTGGAAAGCTATAGAACAAGCCAGCATCCAGCCGATGACGATAGTTTCTAATTCCGAAGCTATGATTGCTCCCAAATCTTCGATCCAATTACTATCAGGAGTCGAGGGTAATTGCTGGTTCGCCATTTGTTGGGCTGTCTCTTTAATGGCATCAATACACTGTTGTTTGAGTACGGGGTCGGATATGGGGGCACATTTTTGTTGAATTTGTTGGCTTGTCCATATATCTAAAGAAATCTCCCCACTGGCCTGTGCATATGCGTAACTTAATTGAGCGTTAGTTTTTGTCAATACTTGTTGATTAATTCCGTTTAAGATATTTCTGTACTGTATTGTCGCTTCGCCCAACCAAGAACCCCCATTCCCCAGTAACGCCACGACGATAAATAACCAGACTATACGTTCGTAAGGAGGCAAGGCTAATTCATCAGCTAATAACTCCTTGACTAAGAATAAAATCGTGATAGCTATGGTAAAAACGGCAATAAATGCGCCAAAATCCGCCAATATATGATATATATCGCTAGTCAATAGGTCTATCCACAGTTTGTCCATCGCTTTTGACACAAGTTCCTGGGCCTGTTGCGCCTCTTTTAGGAATTCTTGTGGTGTGATTTCTGTCGATTGCATCAGGATAAACATGACTGCATACCTCAAGTCAATTAATAATGGTTAAATTGGCAACTTATTTGGGGGAATAATCCAAACCTGCCGAAGCAAATCCCCCGATTTGTAATAATGAGTTAGCCGCCCCCGCCGAATTGGCTTGTTGCCTGAGATTCTGGCTATCTATGCTAGAAGAGATATTGGCGAGATTCAAATTGGCCATATCCTGTTTAGTGCTTGCATCTACCGTCTGTGAAGTCAGTACAGCCAGAGATGAAGCGATCTGAGCATTCTGTAGAGCCATATCTTTCAGCACTTCCTGGGTAACAGTGCGGCTTTGTGCGTCCTGCCCCGATGAGATCGCCTGTTGTGTTGTCGCCTCAACAAAATTTAACTTGTCTATGAGTTCCTGTTGACCCTCTTTACTTAAAGTCTCCTGTGCTAGGGCGCGAGTTGCTTCTCTATCCTCATTGTTAGCGGCTAAGGGGCCTTGCTCGATAATACCTCCATCTGTGGAGAATGTTTCTTCGATAAAGTTACGGATATCTTGGGGGTCAGGTAATCCCAATTCTCCGATGATGTTTTCATCTAAATTAATGTTTAATTGGGATTGTAACCAAGCTTCCATTCTCTGTTCAAATCCATTAGCCACTGCTAACCACTCGGATTTAATATCAATAAACTGCCCGATGAGATCTTCTAAGATGTTATCGGATGCGATCACACTACGAACCTGAAAAGCTAGAAGTCCTACGGCACTGATGAATCCTATGAAAATTCCTTTTTTGCTCATTGATAATGCTCCGTTATAAAATAAATTTAGGAGGCGGGTTGGTAAAGTTTTGATAATTCATAGATGGCTCTAACTTCATCGCCGCTATATTGAGTGAAAATTTTGCGTCTTAATTCGGATTCTTTGGGATTATTGGCGATCAACCCCATCAATTCCGGAGCCGCATAATGTCGCACACGAGCTAAAAATCCCTGATCATCTAGCAGCCAATTAGAATACCAATGGTAAGAATTGGGTTTAAATCCTTCCAAGGCATTATCAGCAATCAACCAGTCTGGGTAACGAAAAACGTCGCAGTAATCGGTGATCGATTGGGATTCAATACGCCCTATCAATCTCGTTGTCATGTTGGCGAGGATCTTGTCGGCACCGGCGGACTTGGCTATTGACAAGGGTTCCTGGGAATTGAGAATGACCCTTATTCCCGACTTGGCACCATTGGCACATAAACGCCCAACATTTAAGCTAATCGGGTCAAACTCAAATAAAATCGGGGCTTCATCGAGGAAAAAGATACTTTCACTAAAAGTTAGAGAGCGGCGTAAAGCCCCTAGATACGCCAGAGAAGCAATAACAGCAGCATCAAGGTTAGATTTAAGATTCCGCAGTGCGATGACTAACATCTGGGTATCACTATTAAAAGTGGTAGGTTTACTGAGAATTTCCCCCAATCGACTTTTTAACCATTCATCGAGCTTCAATTTGCAGAATTTTAACGCTTTAACGGTCGAAGTGTCGGGGTCTATCAATTTCAAACGTTCCAAGGAAAGAAACTGCTTGAAATCGATAAGTGTGGGCATCTGTTGCCATTCAATTGACCCAAAACCTTTACGGAAGGCAATGGCAAATCTATTCTTAATGTCGTCGTTGTTGTAAAATTCCTCTAGAGCCAGAGTTAGAAGGGATTTGACGCTATCGGGATTAATATCGAAATATTGATTGTCAATCCCGAGAATCATCATTTTCAGGATCTCTTGTAGAGATTCCTTAAAATCGGCAAGTTTCTCTTTTTTCACCTTTGGCGATGCTCCCCGTAAATTGGGGGGTTCTAGGGCGTTAATACCCTCCTCTAAATCCCCAGTATCAACGTATTTGCAAAAAGAGGGTAACTGCTTGCAGAGGTCGTTAAAGGTACCGGTACCATCGGCTCTAGGGAAATCAAGGGCCGTGATGGGCAAACCTTTTACTATTCCCATTGTTAGCATATCGGCAACGAGGGCCGATTTGCCCGAACGGGTACGTCCGAAAATCATTAGATTGCGATGTTGATCGTAAATATCAAGATAGATAGGAGTACCCCCTTCACTTGCTATAAGCTCGAATCCTCGTCTATCTAAGGAATAATTACATACCAGTGGCAACTGCCCGGGAATTTCAGTTGATAGATAGTTCTGGCGGCGATTGAAAGGAGATGATAGCATTCTCCGCCAGATTAAAGTGGGGAATGTTTCGAGCCAGATAGACCAGGCGTACTCCGTCTCGCGCACCACCCAACCCTGCTGTTGGAATAGAGAACAGAAATCGTCACAGGCTCGATTTAATTCTTTTGTATTATCACGGTGGATGAGGAAGACAATTGATGCCCATATTGGCTTGGCTCCTTCGTATAAGGCGGCTTCAGCCTCAATTGTCTTGTTTATCCTCAGTTCTGCGCCTACATCGGTGTGGTTTTTCGTTGCTGCTTGTGTCGCCGCTACCTGTGCCTGTTTGGTGAGAGAGTTCATCTTATCTTTTAACAGGCGCTCGTTACCACTTTGTAGTTGTACGAAAATCTCGGTATCCCAAACGTTGGGTTTGCTCATCACCTCCCAGACTGACTTTAGCTGTGCAATACCATCAATCCACCCATCCGGTTTATCGGCCCATAAACACACACCTGTATATTTTCCGTTATTTTTTACGCAATCTCGACAAGCGAAGGGTACCTCCTTGTTAAGTAACAACGACAGTGGATGTATCCTGCTGTTTATCTCTTCATTGAACTCCTCCTTCTCCACGATGACTTTTTGAGATAATGACCGAGGTGCAGACTTATTAAAGCGTCCCCAATCAATCTCCCATAACTCCTCTACCGACAGGGGTCTAACCTCTAAGTACATCTGCTCTGACAGCAGGTTAAGGAATCTGGCGAACCCCCTATGATAAGCGTCGAGTAATATTTGTTGGACGGCTGTGGTTTTGAGTTCACGCTCTGCACCGGTGAACTTGTGCCACCCCTTCTCTAAAGCGATGAGAATGTTGTCAAAAAAGTCTGTATTGCTTCTGTTAACTCCCTCCTCTACTGTATAGGTATAATAAATCCTTAAAAAGTTGCGCTTACGGATACCCGAGACGGTTAACTGCCTTACCCGTTTCCTTGCCCCCCCGAGCAATAGTTGTAAAACGGGTGAATCAGTTTTCCTTTGCAGTTCGGCTAATTCTTGCTGACGAGGATTATCGTCAACGAAGATGCCGAAGTGGAAAGTCAGTGTTTCTCCTTTGGGTAAATCCTTAATTCCGGAACTTATACGGGATAAGAAACCGAGTAATTGTTCGGGTTCACCAACCGGTGAAATCCCGCATACATCAACACCACCCACGATTTTGTAACTTTCCTTATTTTTCTTCTTCTGCACAGCAGCGCCTACATTTTTACCTCCTTCTCGATACTCAACGTAAGTAAGCAAGTCAAAATTGTCCTCAAACGGCTTGAGTTTTTCTTTTTTCCCTCCTGGTAATCTAATAGTTTTGGTTCCGATTTTAGTCATGGTCAAATAGCAGTGGAGTATAGGTGGTAATGGCGCGAGTCCATAAGGGTGCATTCAAAAGACGGGAGAAGAACCGATGATATCCGTTGGCGGTAAGTAACCAGAATGTCCCAATACCCCAAGCGGCTATTAATATCGTCCAAATCCATGACAGTTGTAATAACTGTTTACCGATGTAGTAGGAAACACCAGCAATAATCATCCAACTTACTGCCTGATCTCCCGGCATAAATAGGATAGAAGGCGTTTTGTCTAAGGTTTTATTTACCCTAATGAAATCGCTGTCATTCATCTTCGTGAGTTCCTTATTTCAACTTAAATTAGTTGAACGGCAAAATCTCCGGCGGTAACCGCGAATAGCACGATCAATGGGGTTTTTGCCGCCTGCTTCCAATCTTCATCTTCCCGTGCCGCCTGAATCACTTTAGCGATGGACCAAGCGATATAAAGAAGCATAAGAATTTGCAGAACCGCAAAGCCAAAATTCAAAATCGGAACCGCACCGGAAGCATTGGCATTTGTATTTAAAAAATCTGTCGCTTTTTGCTTAATGTTGTTGAAGAAAAAGCCGTTAATGCCACCATTATTGGCCGTTTGTGCGAAAGTCGGTAGGGCTAATTTATCCAGAAAAAGGATTAAAAACGATAGCAACCAAACGACGGGGATAAATCCGTATTTATCTAACGTCTTTTGTAAAAGAGCTATGCGTCGGGTGGGGTGATCGCCAATGTAAACGGCAAACAGTGCCAATAGCACCCAAATGCTAAACCCCAATAATCCTATTGCTCCTACCGTTCCTGAGCGAATTAATGAGCCGCCTATATTGAGAATCAAGGCACACCAAGAAAGGAGGAACCATTCTTTGAGGGATATCTGTTTAATCTTTTCAGTAATCCCTCTTCGTGGTTTTGTTTTAACTGATAGCGTCATCTGCAACTCCTCAAAAATTCCATAGCAATAAAGATACTTTTTGTTTTTTAAGAGCGGTAGGTACTTTTGGTAAGGTGTCGACATTAAGTTTTGTTAATAAATAAAAGTTAAAAAAAACTATCTGAAATGCTTATCTAAACTGGATGGGAAAAAATTCAAAAAAAGCCATTAAAAAAAAATAAAGGGAGTTTTGACGAGAAATAAAGGGTTTCAGGCTTCAGAGGGGAGGGGTACTTTTGATAGGGGGGGAAAATCTTAATTTTCTTTTTGGATTTTATTTAGCTTCATATATGGTAGTATTAGCAGCTATTAAAAATTGAGTTTGAACAATGAACAAACACAAGGAAGAAATTGATAGAATCGACTCTTTTTTACAATGGAGCATCTTTGGAGTCTGCTTGTTTTTAGCAGTGGGAATATTGCTGGCAGGTGGGCTAACATCATCTGTTATAATCTTGAGCTTGCTTTTAGGGGCCCAAGCTATAATTATTTGTCCCCTATTTGGGTTTCCTGTTTGGAGCAAAATTGGTTTTAGTATTTTTACTTATTTAATGATTTTTGCTTAAATTTCTAACTGTTGGCAGATTTTCTTCGGTCTTATTTTTAGTTGAGTGGCGGCAAAACTTTTGAGTTTACTGATAATTGGCCCGGTTCCCTTATCGCTGTTCGGCTTTTCCTCGATTTCTTTTTCTCTCTTTGTATTAGTTTCTAGTTCTTTTAAGTTTTTTAAAATTTATTACTAAATACAGATGTTTTTGTGCTTTGTCTTAGATAGTCTCTAAAATTATTTAAATAAGATAAAACCCTTAAGTAAAAGAAATGGATCTCCTCATTGAAACACAAAATGTCCCCAATTTCCGGTCTCAGTGGAGTTTAATCATTTTCTCGAACAATTTCTGCTTAAAACGAGGAATTCAAGAGATTTTAAGCACATCGAATAAATATAAAATAATTTCAATTATTTCATCAGTCGATCAAATCTGTCCCACTTTAGAAAAAGTTAAACCCGATTTTTTTCTGATTTCCCATCCAGAACAAACAACAATCGCATCTTGGATTAAGGAAGTTTATCCATCAGTATTTGTCCTGACGTGGGATAGCACCAATGGTGGCGATGCTTGTATATTTTCCTCATTACCATTAATTCAACAATTAGACAAGATAGTTCTCTCTCAATCTGTAGGTGAGCTACCTGTTAGCATACGAAGATTAGATATATATTATGAACTGGTCAAAAAAACTTTCATTTCTTCCCAAGAACAAAAGATGTTGCATTATTTGTCTTACGGATACAGTTATACCGAGATTGCTGAAGCTCTTGACATTTCCCTAAATACTTTAAAAAATTATATGACCGATTTAAGGGAAAAATTAAATGCTAAAGATAAAACTCATTTAGTGGTCATAGCGTTAAGAACTGGATTAGTGGTTTGAAATTTTTCGAGTAGAAATAGAGGTTAAACTTAGATCTTATCCCATTATGCACAAGTCCTTAAAAACCTAATTTTTAAGGATAAAACCCGATAAAATTCGTTAGAGTTTAGGGAAAAGTCGGATTTTTAACACCCGACTTTTATCCCTTAGCTCAAAAGTGTAAGGGAATTCCTGCCGGCTTCTTTAAAAATGTGTTGAGTTGATTTTGCAGTCCTTCCTGAGCCAAGTAAGTTAATAAGTTGATGGCTTGAATATTTCGCTTTTCAGCCAAGTATGAAGTTAAGACTAACCAGTCTTTATAAGATATTGTTTGGAGATTTTTAACGGATTTATTAGCGGAGAAAATGTTACAGGTTTCAATTTGTCCGGAAAAGCCCTTATTCTTTAGCCGCTTAGTTTTCCCGGGCGGGAATGTTCTCCACCATTCAAGGCTTTTCCCTAAAATCTTTAAAGCGGCTTCTAAATCCACAAGAAAATTTTCGCCTTGAGCAATAATTTCTAGCTCTTGATTATTGATGATTTTTACGGTTAAGGTGTTGGGAGTGGAATTTAGCATGAGTTAATCTCCTCACTACAAAAATTTCGGAAAATTTATTGAATCGAGTTAAAATCCAAAAATCAATTCACCTTCTTAAGGTTCGAGTAGGGCGTGGCTTTTGAAGGATTTCATGAGTTTCTTGTTCATTTTCTTTTTGAGAAAGTTTGAGCGACTCAATAAGGGCAAGATCTGAAAAAGGATTAAAGGTTAACTGATGTGTTCGTTGGCTTTTATAGGTTAGCCCGGGGAGTGTGTAGTCTTTTCCCAATTGAGTGCCGCTAAACTTGAATTTCCCAATTTGGTAACGTACACCCTGTACTGTATTGGTACGCTTAGTTTTTCGGATTTCGAGTTTAATGCCCTGTTCAAGTAGCATTTTAGCCAGTTCAATCAAAGAATAACAATGGGGATAAATGCTGTCAATTGTGGTTTTTAAGAGATAATGAGCGCGTTGCTCATGTTTTTCTTCAGGATGATAATCATTTAACTTTGCCCCTTCGGTTTCTCTAAATTTATATCGTTTCGGTTGGGGGGGTTTAAGACCATATTTCTCCTCTAAATGCCGTACAGCCTTCTGCCCTTGCAAATAATCCCAAGAGTCCCTCACACAAGTGCCATTTGTTCTGACTCTAGCGGCTACAATATGGATGTGATCGTGATTCTTTTCATTGTGTTGGACGACGAGATACGGGACGTTGGTGAACTTCTGATGCCTCATGAAATCCGATGCTATAGCCTTCCACGAAGCCGGGTCGAGTTTCTCCCCTTCGGCCAGAGAAAGCATAGCGTGATAGACTGGCCGTCTAACCCTTGGATTACGTTGGCAGTATGAATCGAATTGTGTTGCCAGTTCAGCCGGAGATGTAATTCCCACGTTAGTGTCGATGATAACGCGACCCGTTCTCCCCAGAACGTAAGCCAGACAGCCATAGAAATTGGTTCCCTTAATCTGTTTTGCTATCATGGATCAGTTGAGAGCGAACTTGATTGATTTGAGTTGACAAATTGGCGATCTGTTCTTTAAGGTCAAATAAAAACTCGTAAGGGATAGAAGTATTAACTTTTTGATGATAATTGAGGACTTTGGCGATTTGATTGATGTTATTGCTGATTCTTCCCAGTTTGAGATAAGTCCTAAGATTGACATCAGGAATTTCCAGAATCGAAAAGTTTCTGTAAATAACAGAACGGAATATGGCACTCAATGACATCCCTAAACCCAACGCCATTCGGTCAGCTTTAGCTTTTTCCTGTTTGGTTAAGCGAAGTTGAAATTTTTCGTCTCGAAGTTCTGTCATGATGTTAAAACTCTTTAATTAGTTCTTGATTGTGGTTATTAGGAAATGAAACTATTGCCCCAAAGTGCGGAGATACGAGCAATTACACTTATTCTTGTCAGAATCGAGGGGAAGAAGGGTTCTTTTAACCAATGATCAATGAAAAGTCTAACCCTCGACTATCTGGCTGTACAAGATAGTAAGAGTGTTATTGGGAATTTTGAGTAAATACTATTGAGTGTCTATCAATAGTCGGGTGGTGATCTGTCAGAATTGATAGATGGGTTGATAAAAATTGTCTGATGGTGGTGTCGATTTAAATATCTTGCCATAGCACATTAACTATGGCAAGACCTTGGACAAATTATTTTTCAGTGAATTGTTGAGCGAAGGATACTAATTTATTTTTAGTTGTCCGGGATCTAGTTTGATAAACCTTAAGAAAAGATAAACTCGTAGATGCCTTTAATTGGGGGTGCAGGGGGTGTCCCCCTGCCAAGCCTGCCGTCTTAGGAGAAGGAGCGATCGCCAATTTGTCATGACATAGGCATGGCTTGCTAAGTTGTATTGTTGAGTGCTACATTCTGTAGTTATCCCGTGATGGTTGAGTTCGCTCTTTGAGCTATTTCCGAGCCAAAATCGCTTTTGGGTCATGTGGTATATATGGAGAATACATCGAGACGACTTTTTTGGGCTAAAAACCTGGAGAGGTAATGGCCGGAATCAATGTCCGAAACGACGTATTTACGTGTTTCGGAAAAGTCAAAAATCAGTGTTTTTTGAGGATGTCAATATGACGGGTAAAAAAAAGTCGGGAACTTCTTCCCGGCAAAGCTTGATAATGGCAATAGACGGCGGAGGATCTTCTACGAAGATCATCGGCGGATTGAATTTCGTCCTTAGATCGGTTATTGCGATGGAGCCGGAGATGATTCAAGTTCCTCGTGAGTTGTTAAGTGAGTACGACGCGGGGGTATTACCGAAGGATTGCGCCTGGGTGGGACTGGGCGGAAAATATTTGGCAGTGGGATACCTGGCCAGATGTCAGGCGACGGTTACGCCAATGCTGTCACAGCCGAAGATGTCCCTGGCCATTCCCAAGATAGCGGCAGCCGTGTGGGTACTCAAAGAAATGTTCAATCTTCCCTCACAGTTGAGATTGTCGCTGGCGACGGTGTTACCGCCGGGCGAGTACAAAGATAAAGACAATTTGGAAAGTGCCTTGAAGGAAGCGTTGAAAGTTTTTGAAACGCCCACTGGGAAGATGAGGGTAAATTTGGTCGAATTTGATTGCAAGCCGGAGGGGGGCGGCTTGTTCATGTACCATAAGGCCAAGCGGGGTAAAGAGAACATATATAATACCAATGTGGCCGTAGTGATGCTCGGCTATCGCAATATCAGCACATTGGTCTTCAATCGGGGTAAGAAAGGCGAATATCTAACAACCGACCTCGGCTTTGCCAAATTCATACGGGGTGTCATCAAAGAGACGGCAGGGTACAACGATCAATCTCTAACTCCGGCGCTCGCGCTGTACGGAGACGGGAGAAGCGATGAACCCCTAACTAAAGTGCTGCGATATCGAGATAAAGCCGATAAAGAAGATGAATTGATCCGACTCAAGAAAGCGATCGTTGCGGTTCGTCGGCAATACGAGATCCAAGTGGCGAACTGGTTAACGGATGTATTGCCCCCCGATGTGGGTGAGGTGCTGTTGTGTGGGGGAACGGCAGATTATCTCAAAAAGATGTTATTTGAATTGTTCAGTGACAAGGATATTTACTTACACGCCAAGCTTACCATGCCCGATGATATTCAAGAATGGGGAATGGGAAACAGATGGGCAGATATCTGGTGTATCTGGGATTATTTCTGCGGTGTCGTTCCTTCGACCCCATCTGTTGTCGCTTAAGAAGAAGTGAGATGGTGTCGGAGCGATGGATGAGCTTTCAAAAACACGGAGACGGGAGACGATGGAATTGCGAATACAGCGCGAGAGGAGCAGTCCCGATTATGAGTTGCTCAGATTCGTCAAGGATTATCCCCTGGCGACCACTAAAGAAATGGTGATCGAGGCGCTGAGGGCATTCTGGTTACCCCTCGCCTGTCAAAAATCGGGAAGGTACGACCGAGAACAGATAAGGGAACTGGGAAGGCAAGCCATTTCTTGTTTACAGGGGCAAATTGAGCATCTTATAAAGGTATTAGAGCTATCAGACCTTAAAGACAACCGAAAGAGCGATCTCGCTTCATTAACTCGAGCCGGAGCCGCAACTCAGTTATCTTTAAACTCTTCGGTACCCCTGCCACCCACACAATCATTTAATAGGACGAATACGGGAACCGATTATGACACCGACCAATTCGATTAATACGTTATTCCGACAGGGGGACCCGATAGAGTTATCGATAACGTTAACCGGGAAAGTGGGGCAACCTAATGGCGATTTACTCAAATTTATTCGGACTAATCCTTACGTTAGCGAATCTAACTTAATTTGGGATGCGGTTCGTGCTTTCTGGTTAGTTAAAGCCTTGAGAGAAGCAAGTCATTATACACAGTCCGAATTGATTGGTTACAAAACTAAATGTTTAAGACGTTTGATCAAACAGGAGATTTTAATGAGCGCCGAATCCGGAGTTGAAGAGAAACTTTTAGAACAGGTAATTCAAAAGGAAAGGGACAAAGTCAATAAACGGGCATCTGAATCGATAATTACCCTCACGTTCAAGGACGATAAAAAAGATGAAAGGCATCTAATAGGTTTCTTCAAAAAAAATAATCTCCTGTGGGGAAAGGGACGGCAATTGATTGCTCTTTCGATCAGGGCGTTCTGGCTACCTCTGGCTTGTGAGAGCAGCGACCAATATACCCCCGAAGAATTAAATTATCTGGCTCGTGCGTCCTACTTCGAGCTAAAGAACCAGATGAATCTGATCAAAGAAAAATTCAACATCAAAGATAACTAATGGAGGAAATATGAATCAATTACATTTCATCATCGGAGAGAAGGGTGGCGTTGGAAAATCAATGTGGTGCATGGCACTACTCGAATATTTAATCTTGACGATGGTTAAATATATATTCTATGATGCTGATCGCACCTCGCCAGATGTGGGGTTGGTCTTTGAACCCGAAAAATATGACGAGATAATTGCCCATGCCGGTAGGGCTAAAGGAGTCTCGACTCCCACAGGGCAAACGCAAGACTTGAAGAAGCCTACAACGGGGGATTATAATTATGCGGCTGACAATGTCGCCGTAGCAACACTTGAACCCAATATGAGCGAATCGCCCCCTGGTATTCTGGCTCATATATATTTCAGTGAAGATGAAGAGGATGTCTTTAAGGTTGACCGTATATTGGAGGAGGCTGTATCGGGAAATCTAGTGGTCGTCAATTTGCCGGCCCAGGTTGAGGTGATCATTACCCGATGGCTAAAACAGAGGGATATTTTAGAATCCTTAGAAGGTGATTCCTCAACAAAAATGTACTTCTGGTTTGTCACAGATGGAACCATTGAATCTTTGGATTTACTGGAACATTCAATTAATACCTTCACCAAACCGATCTCTCATATCCTCGTCTGTAACTTGGGATTGAATAAACGAGCCAGAGAGGGTCTAGCCCTTCATGGGGTCGCCAAACGGATCAAGGAATTAAAGATCCCCGTCATCGATATGCCTGAGTTGATTTTCTCTAAGCCGGAGATGCGTTGTTTTAAGGAGAGTCGCCTTAGATTAGCCGAGCTTGCCGACAGGACTAAAAGGCATCCTCAGTTCGCCCTTCTTGACCGAATTCTGGTCAAACAACGGGCTAAAACTTTTTTGGATAAGTGCTTTGATGCTATTTCTAGCACAGAAGTGTTCGCTCCTATTTTAGCAATGATGGAACTTGAGAAGGAAAAAGCCGCCTCCGCTAAGAAGCACAGGAGAACAAAAAACAAAGCTCTCCCCGATACGGTTGCAGAATCTAGCACAATTCCCGATGTACATTCTGCCAATGAAGTTAATGGTCATACGGTAACCGAGTCTAATAAGGAGAATGGAATACGCTCCCTTTTGGTGAGTGCTGAACCCGTCCCTCTCTCAGCACAGCAGTTGATGGAGGAGGTAAAAATTAGCAACGACGATTTTTAGGGAGGAACGATGACAGCGATAGCAATCAAACCGAACACCTTTCCCACTGATGAGCAATTCGAGGAGTTGTGGGAGGAACTAGATGGCGAAACTAAAAGTCTTTTGGTCCAGGTGCTTGATGATAAGGATACAATATTCAGGGCTAAAGTATTAAATCTTGTCGTCAAACATGGACTTAATGCCAATGACCCATTATTCCTGGTGTTGATAGCCGTTGGCTCTTTGCAAGTGATGCTCGAAGAAGCACCAGCCGCATTAGAACTAACCATCGAGGACATGAGGAAACACCAACAGAAAACCTCAGTTGATGCGGTAGCTTCTACTCAAAAATTGATAGCGGCTTCGGTGAAAGAGTTAATAGGGAAGACCGAAGCATTGCAGTTGAAACGCCCGTCGAAGGTACTGATACCGGGGCTTGCTCTATTCGCGGCGGTATTCGGTTTCGGTTTTATTAGTGGAATAGGAGCTACAGTGAGCGTAAATCAATTGGCTTCGTCAGGAGTGAAAATCGCAACCCTTGATGAAGCGATAACACTAGCCTGGGCACAGTCAAAGGACGGTAAATTCGCCCGTCAACTCTACGAGTGGAATAAGGCTTATCTCGATAGCGGGCGCTGCATGGCCGAGATGGACAAGTTGGGAGTCAAATTATCCCTAGGCGGAAGTCAAATAAAATCAGGATTCTGCGCTTTATGGGTTGTTCCACCCGGACAAAGAAAATATCAATAGGAGTTAAGGAATTTTCATGATCGATCAGTTGCCAAATCTAGATATTTGGCTATCCCGCAATTTTCCCTCTTATGCCTTAGACCAATTATTGACCCCTTCAATTTTTACTTTAATAATTTTGATTATTGTAATAATTGTCAATAATAATTGGGATTTTCAAGTCAAAAATTATCACTCCCCCAACTTGGGCGAAATTTTTCTTCTGTTTGGACTTGGGGTGATCGGAGTTTTTTTAATTAATTTTAGGTGGGGTGGCTAGTCTGGGTTTTAGTTAGAGCCAAACTTTAACCCAATTAATTCTCACGCTTTTTTCAACTTTCTCAAAATTATTTCCTAGCTTTTTATTGAATGGCTTTGAAAAAAACCAAAAACTTGAAATGAGGACATATAAAATGGAAAAACCCGAAATCGAATTAACGGATTCTCTACTTGATAGATCAATTCGTCCATTTAATTACGACGAATTACCTTGGTATTCCCAATTGTTATTGAGAATTTTATTCGTCATGTTCATGGATCAACTTGCAAAGAACCTTGAAAGGGAGATAAAAAATGAAAAAAAAAAATTAAAAGAGCCAATAAGGCCGACCTCAATTAATAAAAAAGGCTTAGTTATCCTTTCGCAGAGGAATTGGATATTACAAGCTCTGTTGATTAGTTCACTATTTATTATCCCTCATGGTTTGACAGTTTTGTCTCCTTCAACCTTTAAGGTTTATTGGAAACCTAATTACAAGGTTTGGGATTGGAATATTGGAGATAATAAACCGTCTAATTGATTTAATAAAATCTTGTAGGGGTTAGGCTGCACCAGCCCTTACAAGAATTAAAAGAGAAAAGAGTTGATTTTAAATTTTTTCAAGAACAATGGGATTTTGAGTGATGATTTCAAAATTACTGATATTTTCTTTGGCGACTCTAGTCATTCTAATTTTGCTCAAGTGGTTAGTGGGAAGACTAAAATATTTTTATCAACAATATCTTATAAAGACTGTTGAAGACGAAGATATTTTAATTTATTTTTGGGCAGCAGTAGGGGTTATAAGCTGTTACAGTTTACTGAATTTTGGGGTTTATAAAATTATTTTAATCGTTGGTGATCAAATTAGCTATTGACACTCAGGCGTAAAAAAAAAGGCTTCCTGACTAATTGTTTATACTAAATTGGGCACCTCAGAGAGTGCCCTCTTCTAGATTCAAGTTAATTTGTAAAAATCCGGCTGCCTTGAGCCTTTGGCTATATTCAGGCAATATTATTAGCTGCCACTATCTTCTAGTGACTGACGATTATTTTGACGTTCTGTACGGTCATTTTGTCGGTCTAGTTGACGGTTATCTTGACGTTCTGTACGGTCATTTTGCCGGTCTAGTTGACGGTTATCTTGACGTTCTGTACGGTCATTTTGTCGGTCTAGTTGACGATTATTTCGGCGTTCTGTACGATCATTTTGTTTTTCTAACGGATTGTTTTGGAATTGTGAATAGTCGGTTTGAGCTTTGACAAGCTTGGGACTTAATGAAAAAGTTAGAATTGGGAAAAGCACCAACGCGACTAAAGATTTGATTGTGGGGTTTAACAGGTTTTTCATAAGTTTTAAGTGCTGAGTTTTAAGGATAGTTTAATCATCAACATTTGGGCGAAAAAATTTATCTGCCCTAATATAGATTTTGAAAATTTTTTTTTTAGATGACTTCAAGATGACTTGCTTAAGTTTAATCAAGTAAAATTTTTACAGATAATTACTTTTAAAAAAAAAGATTTTGCCTTACCCCGTTGTACTAATTCCCAAATCGATCACACTCTTCCATTCATCAATGAAAGTGCGATTACCCACATACTCGTTGCCACAACGACAACAATTAATCCAATTACCTCGCTGCACTCAATCACCTTGGTTGTGGGGCGGCGTTGGAGCATTAATAGGATTCCTTGCTTTCATTTTAATCAAGGCTCAATGGAATCCGAGCAGCTTGTTTTTGGTGATGTTTGGGATAATAGGGGTGATATTGGGACTGTGGGCATTAAAGAAGTGGTTGAAACAATATTATAGAGAGCTTGAGTTTGATTACTCCTTAAAAATGGAGAAATGGCAGAAAACTCAGAGGTTGATGCAACGGTATCACCAACGTAAGAGTTGGGTTAACCCCAAACTACGAGCCGCACAATTAAGGGAGTTGCTACAGGGTAAGGTTTTACAGCCAACGGGAAAGTCCCTTGCTCAACAGGGGGTCAGCGAGAAATACTTCTTTGAGATATTAAAGGGATATTTTAAGGATTTGGTGAGCTATGGGGGTGAGTTTCCTATTCCAGGCAGTCAGTTGAAATACAGTCACGACATTGTGTATATTGATCCTACTACAGGGTTACATATCGATATAGAAATTGATGAACCCTACGAGGGAAAAAGTAAGCGACCCCATCATTGCATCGATGACGAGAAGGATAAACGTAGAAATCAGTATTTTTTAGAAAACAACTGGATAATTATTCGCTTCGCCGAGGAGCAAGTGGTTCGCCATCCCCATTCTTGCTGTAAGTTAATAGCCCAAACTCTTGTTGATCTTACTGCTAAATTGGCTTACTTGAAGGGCTTCTCCGATATTGATGAGTTGCCTAAAATCGAGTGTTGGACGGTTACGGATGCCCGTCGGATGGCAGCATGGAAACTGAGGGAGATATATCTCGAAGAGATGGGGGTTTATAAGCAAATGTCTGATCAATCGGGCAAAAAAAAGAAAAAGCGATGGAACAATAAGAAGAAGGGCTAGGGTAGCGATCGCTTGTTATTTTCAAAATAAAAAGAAGTTGTAAAAGAAAAATAAAGTCGATAAATAGAGAAATTTATTAACTTTATTTTTCTAGATTGGGTTTGATTACCTCCCCCTAAGTCTGTGCCCATTGCCATTATTTAAGGTAGCCAATTGTTCTTTTTGACACTCCTGCTGATGAGCTTTGAGTAGGGTTTCCTTGATGATACTGATCACTTTTGGATTGGCTATTCGGTGGACATCAGCCGCACTTAAACCATTGCCAAGGTGAGGTAAATGTTGTGCTTTCCACTGAATATCGCCCGTATTTGGGTTACGGCTGCCTGTCGCGATCATTTTCTCTAATCGGGTTTGCTTATCCCACAAGGTTAATTGTTTTCCATCGAAGGTGATGAGCGTTTCTGTGCCCTCATAACGAGCTATATTCAAGGAGTCATCGTAAGAAAACCCTGAAGCTTGGGTGACGTTCTTAGCTTCAAGTAAAGCCATCAATACGGGAGCTACCTTTTCGGTTCTTTGTTGTTGAATAGAGATATTCTCTGGCATAAAACTTTTGTCCAATAATATTTTAATTAAATCAACGGCTTTTGGTTCAGAATGGGTGGTTGGTCGTTCTACAGATGTGATAGTCGTTTCTTGTTCTTCTGGAGAAGTGATCGCTGTTGATGGTTTCTCAGTAGGCTCAGTTATATAAACTGGAACATCTGGTGATGATGGGGTTACGGAGGTAATAAGTGATATTTCATGGTTTGGCTGTTGTGTAGATGAGGGAGTAACTATAGCTTGATCTATTGATGTGGAAGCTTTTACTTTTTTAGAGGGTTCTACTGCTTCTGGTTGAACAACACAAGAAGATTTTATTGATGAGGGTGATGACTGTTCATTGGTTGATTCATCTAACGTAATTGTTTTAGCTGCATCAGAGTCGGTATAAAGAGTAATTTTTTTGATAGGTGTTGTAGAGGGTTCATCAATAGTCGCTTTGTGTTTGTCGGTAGATACCTCCATATATCCCCCGGCATTGGGCTTAAGCTCGTAACCCAAATCTTTTAAATAAGCTTGTACTAATTGATCAGTACCATCCGCATTTCCCACTACGAAACCCGCCCCGGCGGCGATGGCCTTTTCTAATAGCGGCTTATATTGTTCCTCAAACGTTTGCTGTACTTGTTCTGGGGTAATTGTGCCCTGCCCCGTTCTACGGGGCAGGTTACCGGACACCATAATAATATCTTCAGCCGTATATGACCCGGTATTAGCCCGAGCGCATAAATTCCAGGCAGCTTGATAATCTTTTGTGGATGTATCCATCGTCTTATCGACGGGAAACCCAATAAATTGAGTAGCGATCGCAGCCATCGCCCGATCCTTAACTCGGTTTCTCTCAACCGCGTCCGAAGAACCTGGAGGCACTAAAATTCCCGGATGATCGGGTTTTTTCAATCTGCCCCGTTCGTCAAAGAAGGTCGCCTTCTGTGTGATCGCTATCTCATACCCCTTAATTAATGCTCGAATGAAAGCACTGTCGCGCCCAATGCCTTCCCAGAAAGCATTATTGGCACCGGTTGTATGGGAGCATTTCTCTAAATACTCCACTCCTCCACGTTTAAAGAGTGCTAGAGTAAGTTTGGGATACTGAGTCAATTTAGCCGCTATTATTTCACCCATGAGTGCTTCTTTTTGTTCATGAGTATCGAGAGAACGGGCATAATATTTGTAGGCATCCTCAGTGCTGACAAAGGGTACACCTGCGGCTTTATGACTAAAGTATTTCTCGGCTTTGTAATAGTCGTAATCGGGATGGTTTTTATTGATAGCCGGCCTATCAGGATTATCCCGAAAGCTAACGGGATAATGAGCTAAAATATTCCCTTTGTAGTGTGCGGCTTCTGTTGGGTTAGTCAATGCAGCCAGTAGGGGGTCAGATGAATCAGATGAAATAATAATTGGTTCGGCTGGTGATGCCCCTCGGAGGGAGGATTTATCATTTAGCTCTTGGTTTTTCGTTTGTTGTTGTTCATCATTTAATAAAATGGGTAACTGACGCGCTTGTACGACGGGCGGTTCAATATTTAAATAAGATTGAAGTTCTTCCCTTAGAGAAAATAATTTTTGGACTTCCTGACTGAAGGGAAGAATCTCTTCTCTTCGCTTTTTGTATTCAGTTTGATTCAATACGTTCCCAAATTTATCTTCTAAATTTCTGCGTATAGCGGGGGGGAAATCTCCCTCTAGCATGGCGAAGGTAATTAGAGAGCGCAGTTTATCCTCGTCATCAAATCTGATAGCATTGGGAATATTATTTGCCGTTAAATATTTCTCTAAAGCACCGGCTTTGCGAACATCAACGGTTATCTTGAAGGTGGGAAACTCTTTAATATTCCCATTGGGCAATTGCCATTTTTCATCATTTAATGATAGTAATGTTGGGTGTGTTGATAAAGAATTGAGAAAATAAGCCGCGTCTTTGGGGAGCTTAAGATGCGGCTCATCAGGTACCAACTGTGTAGTTTTTGTCCATTCTCCAAGTTCAGGATATTTTATTGTTTCTGGATTAATGTGTATTAATCCTAAAGTAAGCCTTGAGGTAATAGCCGCATCAAATGTTAACCCATCTAGTGGCAGTTTAGTATTCAAGAGTGCTTGCCGTCCGGGGTTCTGCTGTTTATGATTGCCGATAACTCCGATAATTTGAGGCTTTCCATCAATTATTGTCTCAACACCTAACTCTTCTTTGCCGTTGGATGCCTTGATGCTTAATTTTACCGGTTCGTCAATAAATGACTGTGCTTTAAAATCATCATGTCCCCTGAAGGATATTTTGTTTATCCTTAGTTTCTCACCGCTATCAAGAGTAGCGATCGCATAGCGTCCTTGATCACTGCCATAGGTAGTAATAAAAGCCTTAACTGATTGGGTTTTAGCTATTTGGCTTATCGAAGCCGGGTCAACAATACCAAAAGTTTTATCGCCGAATGAAACAACATACTCTGTCGAAGGAGTAAAGCGACGTAGGGTAAAGGTTTGATTTTCTCCTTTAAAAACTTCTCCGGCTGCGGCATATTTGTTGATCTGACCGAAGATTATCTGTCCCCCTCCATCGAGGAACGGTTTAAGTTTATCTCGTATTGATGGAGTCATGATATCAAGTCCGGCTGTAGCCGGGTTCTCTCCTCCTATCGTACCTGTAGCGTATGTCCCCAAGGGAAGTTGTGCCCCCTTAGAAGAGGATAACCCGAATGAGTGCCACCGCTCCAAATCCGGGTTGTACACCTCCCATAGCCGTTTAATTTGTTCTCCTTCAGGAGCATTGAGCGCAATGGGCGATATTCTTAACTGAACATCTCCTTCTTTGTACAGTTGGGGAGGAACTTGGTTGTATTCTTTTAAGTTATCCACATTGAACTCAGTGAATTGAAGGGTTTTACTGCGTTCGACGATCTCCGGTGTGAAAGCGGCAAATAAGAAGTGTTGGGTCGTATTAGTGGTGGACTTAGGATCTTTATTTTCCCGCGTGGCCAGATATCCCGTCGCTCCAAAATATTGCTGTATCCCTTCGGGGGCTAATGATTCCTTCCACGTTCTCGCCCCGTTGAAGGCTTGGTCGAATAACAATTTAATTTCGTCATCGGATAGGGCTTGTCCGAGTTTAGCTCTACCTGAGAGAGTTTGATGGGGTTTGATCTTATATTTCTCCCTATCCGACTCTTTAACAGTGCCGAGAGCGATCGTTTCTCCATTAATTGTAGTTTGAGCCAACAATTGATGCGTTTTTTGGGTCTTCGGGTCATCATTAAGCCGGAACGTTACTGTTAATTCATATTCTTTTAAAGCCTGAAAATGGGAAATTGTGTCGAATTTGATTATGTTGGTGAGAAGAATTTGATCACCCATTATAGTAGTAAAATTCAGAACCGGCCCGGGTTCAGTGTCTTTCTCTTTCTTTAACGTTTGTGCTGCATTCCACAGTTGGTCGAATTGGTTTTTCTTTTCGGTGACTTCCAAAAGCTGCTGTTCGCTGAAGTCACTGGGGAAAAAGTGGCGAAATTGATGTAACGGACGGCTTTCAAGAGCTTGGGACTGATATGCCGCATTAGTTAAGTGCGCCATTAACTCCACCGGTGTGACTCCAGTTGCTTTTAGAGTGCGATTGCCTACATATAATCCCTGTTGTTTCTTATCGGTAATCGTCGTAAGCTTGCGTGAGAGTGCTAGTTTGTCTTGTTGAATTCGGTCTATACTGGGGGCGCGGGCGGATTTAAACATATCAACCGCAATCTGATTATTATATTGCGCTTCAATCAGCAATTCATCGTAGATTTGCTCCTGTAGGTCGAATATTTTAGTCGCACTCTCTAGATTTATAGGTTCTGTGGCAATTTCCGAAATTTGGTAAATTTGCTGAGTATATTCAGAAGGAATGGGACGAGGATGATTCTTTTTTTTCTCAGCAGTAATAAGTTTATTAGCCGTGTTGGCTAAGTGGGTAGCATATTCAATTTGTTGTGAGGGTTTTCCGTAATCTCTCAAAATTTGAAGCTCGTTTTTGAAAGATTGAACCGTCGTCACCTGATTGTTGATCACGCCCACCGGGGAATTAGCCATGAACAATGCTACTCGTTCAAATGACCACCCCGGGTCAAATGATAATTTATCTTCCTTCTTGATGGGGGTATCTGGGGACTGAGCGTGTAAAAGGGCAGCAAGAGCTAAATTGGGATAGTTTTCTTTTTTTTCGAAGCCGTAGGTGTCCCCATCAAAATCCATCCCGTCAGCTTCATTATCGGTTTCATACGGCAAAGGGGTTATTTTTATACCAACTAAAGAGAGCGGTTCGATCTTCTCATTGATAGAATCAATTAATGAAACTCTTTGCTTTCCCGATGAATCTTTTAATTGCTTGGCAGTGGGTAATTGGTCGAGGATTGGTTGCAGTTGGGCTTGCTTGTCGGGATAGGTAGCGATTGCGCTATTTATTTCATCGCTTAATTGTCGGTGTAAGCGCGACCAGGATACTTCATTTATTACCAGAACACCTTGAAGGGGTTGTCCATCAGGGGCTAAGGCTTCTTCTACCGGTATATTTCTGGAGACTCTCAAGCCATTCTTTCCAATCATGGGCGATCTGAAGCCTATGACGGACTGTTCGGGGTCGAAGCCCGACCAGTAAAGTTCTCCTAGGTTTAAATCCTTTGAAGGAATAACCACAGCCCGCTTAAACTTGACTAATTTGCCCGTTGCCGATTCCTTCCATTGTTTAGCCTGGAACTGTTCAAGCTTTTTCTTGTAAAATTCAGTTTCCCTTAATTGCCCATGTTCATCGCTCTGTATTAATTCAGCAATTAAGTCTTTAAATTGAAAGGAGTCAAATTCGTTGTCGGTATCGTCGCTTAGTGTCGCTTTAATGTATAGTTTTTCAAGTTTTCGAGGATCTAATAGAGAAGCTTGGAGTTCTTCTAATGTACTTTCAAGTAAAGGCGTAACATCTTTAAGAGCCTCTGTGTAGTATTGAACCGGTTGAGAGGCAGAAATTAATGAACCTCGTTCTCCAGATTCCCTAGAGCGATCTTTTTCAGTAATAACAATTTCTGTAGTAATTAATCCAGGCTTGATATGCCCTTTAGCCGTTCCCTTAAACGATGATATGGGAAGTACAAGGTCTATATTGGGAATATTTGCAGGATCTGAAAATTTAAGAGTACGGAAATGCTTATGCTCATCCCCATCTAACCATCGGGGAGTAAGTGTACCTTTAGCGATATATTTATCTTTGAGTAACCCGATTCTAAATTGGATTGCTTTATTGTCCGTCCCAAAGACTTCGTTGGCCAAAGCCGGTGACATTTTGCCATGACAGTCACCCGTCAGTTTCTTTGCATCAAGATCATCAAGAATACCCCCATTTTCCCCGGTTTCATCATCGACGATTAGAATAGTGGCTTTATGAGTTTGATTTAATTTTTGGTCAGATGTTAACAATGAGGCATAAGCCCCCCTGTTCTTGAGGTCGGGGTTTTCTACCTCCACTCCGGCTAGAATATGATTGATAATAGGTTCATACTCGGCTGGTGCATAAAAAAAGCGAGTGCCGTTAGCTAAAATAAGTTTGTGTCCTTCTGGATGGTTAGCTAAAATATTTTCGGCAAGGGCTATTCGATTTGGGTCATCAGTTTGGAGATAAAAATCATCTAAATGTCCTACACTGAGGGGAATATCAGGACAAAATGACTCTAATAAACTATTTTCAAGCTTCTCTACCCAATAGGGTTGTTCACTACGTTGATTTGGGAATGGGTTGGCTATATATTCCCCTGATATTAAGTCGATGTGTTTGATATGTAGTGTCATAATTTAACTAAAAAAATATTTTGAGGAGAAAAGTATGGCGAGAAATCCTAATCACACATTGGATGATTACGAAAAGCCGTTTTACGATGAAGATGAAAATCTTCTCCCTGAATGGGAATTTCCCTATGTTTTATGGAGTGACAATTATAATTATTATCCCGATGGAAAACCCCGTCCCGAATATGAAAAAAGGGTCTGGGATTCTGATAGAAATAGCACCGGTGTTGCTTATGCTCTAACCGGTAAAGAAGAAGAAGTTAAACGTTGGCGTGAAACTGAGGAACGTTGGCAAAAGCAATTTGGAAGTAGTTATACTGAGCGAGTCCGAGAAGGTCATCGTCGAGAACGAGAAGCACGACGTAAACGCTTGGGATTGCGAGATTAACACTCAAAAAATTTTTATTTGGCCATTATTTGGGGGGCAATAATGGTCGATTTTTATGATCTTATCGATGGTGTTTGGCAATTTTTGGGGTGGTGGGGAAAGCCAAACAGGGGATCGTGTTGATAAATTTTAGTTTAATCAGACAATGACTTGTTTGTCAAGGAAAAAAAATGATCGCTACTCCCATGTAGCGATGTCGTAATTACTTTAAAAAGGCATATTATCCTCAAGGGGAGGATAGTTACCGTAAATTTGAGTTGAGGACTGAACTTTTAAATATTTAACGTTTTCCTCATCTTTGGCTATAAATTCTTCAGCCTCTTGTTGAGAGGCATCTTTTTTGATTGATGATATGGGATCTCCACAGGGAGAACATAAGACAAGATATTTATTGCTCCCAGGATAATCTTCTTCCCAATCCTGTCCGTCTTGCCAATAATGCTGATTTGGCATGAGGGGAATTGTTATGTTAAAGGTTTCGGTGATGGCTTTGCGGTCATTATCAAAAAATTGTACTTTCATTGTTTCTTCTTGGGTTAATTTTCATCTTTTCTCGGCAGCGCCGAATTGAGTTAACCGATCTTTAATAAAAACTAATGGAAAGGTAATTCCTCGAAAAAAATAACCAGCCCTAGGAGGACTGGCTTTATTTATTTAGAACGGGATGCTATCTAAATCTTTATCATCATCGGGAGCGGGTTTTTGATGACCATTATTATTAGCGTTAACTGCTACTAATTCACGTTGCGGTTCAACAGTTGTAATAGGTTCAGAAATTAATGTGGGTTCAGAAATTAGACCCAAATCCGACATATCCTCGAAATCTCCCTTAATAGCAATGGCTCTTTCAACTTTTAACATCATTTTTGGATTTAGCTCATCGGAGTTCTTGAATAAATTAAATTTTCCTGATACCATTACCATTCCATCGATACCAACATTATCGATGGTTAATGCGGCATTTCCCCAAGCTTGGAAGGCAATTGGGCATTCCATCCACTCTTTGTTATCATAATATTGAAATTTTCCCGTTCCATGAAGAGTAATTTTTCCTTCTTCATTGTAGGTGGAATTAAGGGAATCGATAGTTAGAGTGACTTGCCAGTTATTCATGATATTTACTTTCTATTAATTATTCGCAGATGATCGCCGAATGGCGATCATTTAATCACCCCTAGGACGTGCGGACATCCTAGAGGTTATTAAATCAATTATTGTTTGGATTGACTTTGGCTTTGGTTTTTACAGGGGTGGGAATGGGAATATTACTATTAGCATTATTTGGAGGAGCAACGGGAGTATCATTTTTAGCTCCTGCCAATAATTCTAAATTATTGACACGAACAACTGGTTTATACCTGTAATTTCCTTGCTCATCATTCCAACAATTAATGATCACTTCACCCTGTACTCCGATGAGTCCGCCTTTACGGACATAGTTAGCGGCTACTTCGGCAGTTTTATCCCAAAACTCCAAGCTAAACCAATCAGGTTCATCATCCTTGCCGCGTTTGACGGCAATGTCTAGTTTGGTGACGCAAGCCCCCGAATGAAAATATTTAATTTCGGGGTCTTTGCTGGCACGACCTACTAGAGAAATAAAATTGATGGAAGTAGTCATAGCTTTAACTCTCCTAAATTTTTCAGGATTTTTCGGCAGCGCCGTATTCTTAAACTTAATTAGATACAGTTATAAACCATTAATTATTAATGGCTGATCACTGATAATTTTTAACGGTTAAAAACTCGGAGGAGTTCTTCTTTTTTACCTTTCCTGTAGGATTTCCCTAAACGTTCATAAATGAACGCTTGTAAATTATGTTCCTTGATGTATTCCTTAAGGTATTTAAGAGTAACATTAGGGGATAATTGAGGTTGAGCGAGTTGTGCCGCATCCGTTACCAATGTAGGGTTAATAATGGTTGCTCTTGAGTTATGACGACGTACTTTAGCTGGTGCTAAGTAGGCAATTGTTTGAGCAGCAGGAGGGATAATAACATTATTAACGATGACTTCAGTAGTATTATGTTTTCGTTTTCTTGCTGGAGGCAGCAAAGGGATAATAGGTTGAGTAGATTTAGTATGTTCGTTTTTTGATTTTTTAGTAACTTCAGAGGGAAATGAGGTTGGCTGTGGTCTATATTGAAAGCAGCAAACAAAGATGAATGCCGTTAATGAAATAAGGATTGGGAAGATTAAGTTTGACATAGTTTTCTTTTTAAATGTGTCGGTTAATAAAAGCTTTATGTAGCGAATATTTTTTTCGCTTGGTTACGCCAACGGCGATTGTTTGAGAATTTATAAAGACAAAAAAATTGCCGAAAAAATCCAATTCGGCAAGAGTTATAAAAAAAACTAACGAACTTTATTCTCTTTTTAACTTTTGTTGTAATTTTTGAGTTTGTTGCTCATAATAGGTTAGATGTTCTTCATCAAGTAAATTAAGTTCATTCGCTAACTTCAAATCAATCTCACTTAAAATCTCGCTAAATTCTTTATTGGCTTCAGCGATTTCTAGAATTTGTATTAAACGCTCTCCTTGTTGCTCAGAAAGTTCTGGTAGCTTCCCTAGTCGATAATATTCTTCAGCTAATTTTTCCAAATATTCAGAAATCCCCGGGTTAATGTTCATTTAATTGCCCTCGCTTCTTATTAACTACATTTATTTATGCCAACGGCACTTAAAGGAATAGAAAGACCAAAAAGATAGGCGATTGAGGTTAATTATAGAAACTTATCTTTTCCTATTTGTGAAAATATTTCTAATTCCCTAACGCTACTAATTTTCCCAATTTCTGCAAAGTTCTAACAATTATTAGGGGCATCGGTTTAGTATGATGGTAATCTCCTTTCTCATCAAAATATCCATACAGCCGCATAATGCTGTGTTGGATTTGGCAGCTAACATCGCTTATTAATTTCTTAAGAGTTTTTTCCGTTTTATTCATCATGAAAAAATTAGCTCTCAGACTTTGCTGAGAGCATTATATGTTATCTTAAATAGTGATGGATATTACTTTCTCGCTACGGATCACCGATTTTAATATTGACCATAAAGTCGGCGATTCCGTATCGCTTACTAAGCAAGCACAGGCTTTATCGATACCCAATTTTGACCACATTGGTTTTAAGTGGCTAAGTTTGCTAACCTTATCTTCAACAGCCGATGGATTAGCTGTTATGTCGATAGCGATCGTATAGCCACAGATATTGACGATACTATCGATCCCGAATATTTTATCGAGTATTACTGTGGGAGGTATTTGCTCCCAGTCGATGATATTATTCAATTGTTGGGTATTAGGATTTTTGATAATTATCCTAAACTCTTTATGAAGATGAGGTATTGCTGATTTTACCCTTTGTTTCCCTACAGATGAGGAGAGGGCTATATTTATTAGTTCTTTTGATGTTGGTAATTTGAAGGTTTTGATTTTCTGGCAATTATGAACTAGGCGTTGGAATGTTTGTTCGGCGGCAAATCCATTCATAATCATCACTCCTTAAATTCTTCACTCTCTTGCCTCCGAAGGAGCAAAAAAAGACCCTGCTAATACAGCAGAGTCTTTATTTAAATGAAGATGAAGATTAACGGGCAGCAGGAATAAGGGAGGCTAAGAATTCTACTAATTGGTTTTTACGAGTTTTTACTGTTTTGGGAAGTTCGATATTATTTTTAGCTGCTAACTTGATTAACTGGGCTTTGGTTAATTTCGATAATTCTGAGGTTGTTAGGTTTACTTGTTCTTCTATTGTAGAGAGAGGGGAAGAGGAAGTTTCCGTAGTTTCTAAATTAAAAGAAGCTAATGCCTCTTCTTTAAGTTTATTAAACTCTTCGATTGGCATTATCATAGTATCATCATCAGTTAATTCAGGTTCAGCCAACGAAAGTAAATTTTGTGCTAGTAAGGGTAACTTGGTAAATTTTAGAATTCTATTAGTTCCTTCAGCTTCGGTGTAAAATTTTGCTCCTTGAGTTCTCAATGAGGGTGCTAATTCTAAAAAAGAAGCGAATCCTAAAGAGTAAGTAGCTACTATTGGAGATGCCATAGTTATTACCTTAAATATTTTACATAATATTTTGGCAACGCCAAAAAGCTATACAGATTAATTATCGGAATTCTTAATTTTAAAGAAGTGCATACGTCGATTATTTGTTGACCCACCCCAAAATTGACTATTTAGAGGGTGTTTATAAAGTAAATCTAAAGACAAGAAAAAAATAGGCCAAAAACGATTAATCTAATCTGGGTAATTGTTCGCAATCAAAAGTGAGGAGCGATCTGCTTGTATCCAAGTGATTTATCTGATGCCGAATGGGAATTGCTTGCCCCACTTATTCCAGCCGCTAAATCCGGGGGACATCCGCGTACTACAGATATTAGACAAGTCTGTAATGCGATATATTATCATTTGAAGACCGGATGCCAATGGAGATATTTACCCAAAAATTTTCCTCCTCCCTCCACAGTCTATAGTTATTATCGCAAATGGGTCAAAAAGGGGGTTTGGGAAAAAATCAATCACACCCTCCGGCAGATGGTTCGTCAACAGGTAGGGAAATCTCCGCAAAGTAGTGTAATCATAGCAGACAGCCAATCGGTGGAAACAACCGAAAAAAGGGGGATGTGTATGGCTTTGACGGTGGAAAAAAAGTCAAAGGCCGAAAAAGGCAATTATTAGTTGATAGTTTAGGATTAATCTTGAAAGTAATTGTAGCTGAAGCTCATGGTCAAGAAAGAGTCTTAGCGGCGACGGCGGTAATGGAACTATTAGAAGAAAATCCCAAACTGCTTGAAAAAGTGGCTTTAATGTGGGTAGATGCTGGTTATAGTGGTGATAAATTTGCTCTGGCTATTTGGTTGATGATTCAAGCAAGAGTAGAAGTAATAAAGCGTTCAGACAAAAAATTTAAAGTTTTACCGAAAAGATGGATTGTGGAACGAACGTTCGGCTGGTTTAACTGGTATCGTCGTTTGAGTAAAGATTATGAAAAATTATCAGAAATGAGTGAAGCCGCTATTTATGCAGTTATGACAAGGATAATGTTGCGTCGCCTCGTTTCTTAAGATTGACTTTATAAATAGCCTCTTAGTGGCAATTATTACTTTTTTGTTCGTACCGATGCCGGTAATCAAGTTTATGAAAATGTTTATGAGTTTAATAACACGGCGTATGACACCACCCCGACTCAAATTAGTTTAACGCCGCCACCAGATTTAGAAGTTGAGTTAGTAGATGCACCAACCACAGCGACAGCAGGACGAAATTTAACCATTACTTATCAAGTTACTAACTTTGGGTCAACTTCTACCCCTAATTCCTCTTGGATAGATAGCATTTATTTATCGAGTGATAATCAGTTAAATATTAATACAGATTTGCGATTAGGAACGGTCACCCGTAATGGAATATTATCACCAGATGGGTCTTATACCAATTCTGGGACGTTTACCCTTCCTAATACTATCAGTGGGACATATTACGCTTTTGTGGTTACCGATAGCAATGATGTCGTATTTGAACTGGATAATAACAATAATGTCGGGTTTGATGCTACTCCCATAAATATCACAGTTGTGAGTGCTGATCTAGTTGTTAGTGCTACTACTTTACCGACAGCACAAGCGGGTAAATCTCTTCGCGTCGAATGGACAGTCACGAATCAGGGGATAGGAGATAGTGCTGTTACCAGTTGGAATGACCGAATAATTGCATCAATTGATAATATTGTTGGAAATGGGGATGATGTTGTTCTCGGAAATTATACAAGGACGGGACTTTTAAGCGCAGGAGGGTCATATTCTCGCAGTGAGATAGTAGCAATTCCCTTCAACTTATCGGGACAATATCAGGTATTCATCGTCACTGATAGTAATAATAATGTTTATGAACAGAATAATGAAGGCAATAATACAGCAGTTCAAACCGTAACCATAACCCGACAAACTCCAGATTTACAAGTTACTCAACTTAATGCACCCACCTCTGCACTATCAGGACAACCCTTTACCGTTAATTGGACAGTGCAAAATACAGGGGGAGGTCTTACTAATACTGATTACTGGTATGATGACGTTTACTTATCCACTGATGCCTTAATAAGTAATGATGATCTTTTACTAGAACGAGTGTATCACTCAGGCGCGTTAGAAGCATCACAACAATACAGCGTCAATCGTACTTTTACTTTACCCGCGAATTTAGAAGGTCAATTCTTTACTCTCGTTCGCACAGATAGTACCTATCGAGTTATTGAAGATATCGAGACAAATAATGATCGCGCTATAACCGGCACAGGAGAAGGAGGTAATATTCCTCCTACTACTATTACTCTAAGTCCGGTTGCTGATTTAGTGGTGGATAATGTGGATGCACCCACGACGGGTATTAGTGGACAATTATTAACCCTGAGTTGGACAGTCAGCAATACAGGGACAGCCGCTACAGGGACACGGGGATGGTATGATGCGGTGTATCTGTCCCGTGACCAAATCTTTGACCGCAACAGTGACCTTTATGTAGGTTATGTCAGTGCTAATGAAAACTTAGCGGTTGGGAATAGCTATACTCGTACTCAATCATTCCGTTTAACTCAAGGGTTATCAGGGCCTTATTATGCTTTTGTCGTTACAGATAGCGGGAATAATATTAATGAACGAGGAGGAGAAGCAAATAATATTAACTATGACCTTAATTCAGTTGAACTAAGTTTACCTCAGCCGGCTGATTTAGTGGTAGGAACCATTACTTTACCAGAGACGGGAATAGCCGGACAAAATGGAACCATTACCTATACAGTAACCAATTCAGGGGTTAATCCCGTTGTCGGAAGTTGGACGGATACCATTTATTTATCTAAAGACACCACTTGGGATATTAATGATACCTATTTTGGACAGGTTATTAATACAAATACGGTGGCGAGTGGGGGAAGTTATAGCAAGACGGTAACTGCACCTTTACCAGGGGTAGAAACGGGAGATTATCATGTTATTTTACGGAGTGATATTCGCAATCAAATTGTTGAGTCTAATGAGGAAAATAATCTCAAAGCGTCTCTGGATGACTTTAATATTGATGTTGAAGAATTAACATTAGGTGAATCCAGTAGCGGCACTTTAGGACAAGGACAAGGGGTTTATTATCGGGTTGATGTAGCGGCGGGAGAAACCCTTAAAGTTAAGTTAGATAGTGCTTCAGAAACGGCAGTTAATGAATTATATATCCGTTATGGAGAAGTCCCCACCCGCGCTAAATTTGATCGGGGATTTTCCGAACCTTTAGCCGCAGACCAAGAAATTCTTATTCCCGCCACCAGTAGCGGAACCTATTATATTTTGGCTTATGGAAATCAAGTTAGTGGCAGTCCTAATTATCAAATTGAAGCCGATTTAGTTCAATTTTCTATTTCAGATATCAGCACCAAACAAGGCAGTAATAAAGGTAAAGCTACCCTAGTGATTGATGGGGCTAAATTCTCTACTAATGATGAGATTAATTTAGTTGCTGCGGATGGAACATTGCGTCAAGCATCACGGGTTTGGTGGAAAGATAGCACCGAATTATGGGCAACTTTTGACTTACAAGGATTAGAGACGGGACTATATGATGTACAGGTCAAAAATGCTACTCAAACAGCCAGTTTAGAAGATGCTTTTACTGTTACTAATGGTGCTGTTGGGAATTTAGAAGTTAATGTTAGTGCCCCGAGTTCTTTACGTCCAGGTCAAGGGGGAATTGTTACGGTTAATTATGTGAATAGTGGAGAAACGGATATTGTTGCTCCTTTACTCACTTTAGTTGCTGAGAATGCTAATTTAAAATTACCCCAACAAAGCGCGGCAAGTGGGTCTAGTTTACAATTTTTAGGTATTAGTTCAACAGGCCCAGCAGGGATAGTAGCACCAGGACAACGAGGCAGTTTTTCAGTACAATTTACCCCAACAGTAAGTAGTGGCAGTCTTAATTTTAGTGTTTCTCAAGCGTCAAATGAGCAGATAATTGATTGGGCAAGTTTAAAAGATCAATCTAAACCTGATAAGGTTTCTAATGAAGCTTGGGAGGTCATCTGGCAAAACTTTGTCAATTCTGTAGGAAATAAAGCGGGGACTTATCAAGATATTTTGGCGGATAATGCCACTCATTTGAGTCAATTAGGAGAATATATATCCGATGCTGTACGTTTATTAGGGTTTGAATTCCAACAAATTAGTAATACTTTAGTAGGAAATAATCAAGGGAATGCAATTGATGACCGCTTCAAAGCAGGAACTTTTGGAAAGAATGGCGTTAGTGAGTGGGATATTACAGCGACTCCTGATAGTAGCGGAGATGTGACTTTATCCTTTGGGAATTCTCGGCGTTTATTTACTAAGCAAACTGATGGGACATATAAAGGTCAATTGGGTGATAATGCAACCCTAACTGAAGAGGGAGGAATTTATCAGTTAAGAGAAGAAAACGGAACGTTAATTAGTTTTCGTCTTGATGGCAAATTTGATTATATTGAGGATACTAATCAAAGTCGGATTACGGGTAGTTATACAGATGGAAAATTAAGCCGCTTAGATTATACAAACGGTGATTTCTTAACTTTTTCCTATAATCCTCAAGGTTTAGTTAGCCAAACTGTTGACCAAGATGGGCGAATAACGGGTTACCAATATGACACAACAGGACAGTATTTACTCAGCATCACAACACCAGATGGAACAACAACTTATACTTATGAAACTAATTTAAATTCAGCCAGTTTACACGCGATAAAATCGATTACTTATCCCGATAATACGAGTATTTCCTATGAGTATGACAATCAAGGAAGATTGATTAAACAAAGTTTAAATGGCAATGCTCAAGCAATTACTTATAGTTACGATTCAGCCGGAGGAGTTACTATTACTGATGCTTCGGGTGCGATTAGTAAGTTGTTATATAATGACCGAGGAACACTAGGAAGAAGTGAAGATCCCCTACAAAGATTAACTCAGTATCAATATGATATTAATGGGAATTTAGTTAAGTTAATTAATCCTGATAATACTGTCTCAAGTTACACTTATGACAAAGCGGGTAATATTACCTCTTCAGTAAACGCCCTCGGACAACAGATTAAATATTCCTATGAAACGACTTACAATCAACTGTCTAAGGTTGAAGATTCACGCGGTAATCCCCTCAGTTATAGTTATGATAATCGAGGAAATTTACAACAAGTAACCTATGCAGATGGCAGTAAAGAAACCTTTACTTATAATGCGACTGGAGATGTAACCGTTTCAGTTAATCGTCGGAATCAAACTATTAATTATACCTACAACTCCCAAGGATTATTAACCCGTAAAGATTATACCGACGGAACATCCGCGACTTACACTTATGATACTCGCGGTAATCTTTTATCGGCGACGGATTCAGATAGTAGTGTTAGTTATACTTATGATGAATTAGACCGTCTAACTCGAGTCAGTTATGGGGCCGATCGCTTCTTACAATTTAGTTATGATAGTGCTGGCCGTCGTTCTCAAATGATCGATCAAGATGGGTTTACTACTAATTATAACTATGACGAATTAGGGCAGTTAAAGAGCCTTACAGACGGCACAGGAGCGAATATTATCACTTATAGTTATGATTTAGTCGGTCGTCTGAGTCGTGAAGAGAATGGGAATGGAACTTACACAACTTATAGTTATGATTTAGCGGGACAGTTGTTAAGTCTGGTGAATTATGATGCTGATGAAACCGTTAATTCTTACTTTAATTATACCTATGATTTAGCGGGTCGTCGTACCAGTCTGGCTACACTGGAGGGTATTACCAGTTATGGGTATGATTCCATCGGACAGTTAACGTCTGTAACCTTACCTAATGGTCGTTTAATTCAGTATCAATATGATGTCGCAGGTAACAGAATTAAGGTAACTGATAGCGGTTTAGAAACGGGTTACAGTACCAATAATCTTAATCAATATACGAGTGTAGGAGGCGCGGCTTATAGTTATGATGCTGATGGGAATTTAATTTCTAAAACTGAGGGGGGTAATACTTGGACTTATGTTTATGATAGTGAAAATCGTCTTGTGGGTGCGACAACTCCTGACGGAATTTGGAGTTATGAATATGATGCGTTAGGAAATCGGGTTGCTAGTATTCATAATGGTGAACGCACTGAGTATTTACTCGATCCCACTGGGTTAGGTGATGTGGTTGGGGAATATGCGGGGACAGGGAATATAATTGCTCGTTATACTCATGGTTTGGGTTTGGTGAGTCGGGTTGATGGGACGAATGCGGCGAGTTATTATGATGCAGATGCGATTGGGTCTATTGTTGGGTTAACGGGTTCTGAGGGGAGTTATGTTAATCAGTACAGTTATTTACCGTTTGGGGAAAGTTTAAATAAGGTTGAGGCGGTTGCTAACCCGTTTGAGTATGTGGGCCAATGGGGGGTGATGCGGGAAGGTAATAGTCTCGATTTTATGCGAGCGAGATACTACACACCTACAGAGGGGAGATTTATTAATCCTGATCCTATAGGAATGATTGGAGGAATTAATTTATATAGTTATACTCAAAATCAACCCCAACAATTTATTGATCCTTTGGGTTTGAGGACATTTTCGGTGGGAGGAAGCGTTACAGGAGGAAACTATGGAATTGGTGGTACGTTTGGAATATCGCTAGTTTGGGATGGATCAAGTTTTATTCCAAATGTTCAGTGGACGGCGGGAGGAGGACTTTACGCTGGTGCAGGATTATCTGGAGGAATAAATTTTGGGGGAACTAATGCTGCTAATGCTAAACAATTAACAGGTAAGAGTGATCAATTTGGTTGGAGTGGTGGATTAGGAATAGTTGCAGGAAATGACGTTGTTTTGGGGAACGGATATCAAGGCGGATTTACAAACGTTGGCGTAGGATTTGGAACGCCGATTGAAGCACATTGGTTTAAAACTTATACTTGGGAGGATTTAAGTGACATTAATTGGAAGGATTTTATTGACACAATTGACGATTTTGGTGACATAATTAAAGATTTTGTTATTCCCATCATCCGCTCCTCCGATCCCAACGACATCATAGGCCCCGCCGGCTTCGGTTCAGAAAACTGGATCTCTGCATCCTCAACCCTCCCCTACACCATCCGCTACGAAAACCAAGCCACTGCCACCGCACCCGCGCAACAAGTCACCATTACCCATCCCTTAGACGCAGACCTCGATTATCGCACCTTCCGTCTAGGAGACTTTGGTTGGGGAGATTTAATCTTCGATGTACCTGATAACGTCTCCTTCTATAACCAGCGCCTAGACTTAACCGAAACTTACGGCTTTTTCGTCGATGTCGCCGCCGGAATTGATATCCTCAAAGGACAAGCATTCTGGACAATTACCACCATAGACCCCGAAACCGGCGAAATTCCCACAAATCCAACTATCGGCTTCCTACCCCCCGACACAGAAAGTGGCATCGGAGACGGATTTGTCAACTATACCATCCGTCCCAAACGCAACGTCACCACAGGCACAGTCATCGATGCAGAAGCGACAATCATCTTTGACATTAACGAACCCATCAACACCCCACCCATCTTTAACACCCTCGATGCTGGTAAACCCACAAGCACCCTTAACCCTCTTCCCACTTCCGTTGCACCTGGAGAATTCCTGGTTAGTTGGAGTGGTGGGGATGATAATAACGGTTCTGGAATAGCTTACTATACCGTTTATGTCTCCGATAACGGAAGTGCTTTTACCCCTTGGTTAACTCAAACCACCCTAACAGAAGCTTCCTATATTGGTGAAGCCGGCCATACATACGCTTTCAAAGTCATTGCAAGTGACAACGCCGGTAACACTCAAGAAATTCCCACAAACGCTGGCGCAACTACCCAAGTCCTAGAGACAGAAATTAATGCTATTCCTATCCTCGCCGCTAATAACGGTCTTACCTTAAACGAAGCAAGCACAAGTTTAATTACCCTAACCCAGTTACGAGTTACCGACACTGATAATAGTCCCACCGAACTCACCTACACTATAACCGGATTACCCACTCAGGGAATCATTTTACTCAACGGAACCCCACTAACCCTCAATAGCACTTTTACCCAAGCAGATATTAATAATAACCTCCTCAGTTATGCTCACAATGGCAGCGAAACGACTAACGACAGCTTCAGCTTTACCGTTTCCGATGCCGCAGGAGGAACCATCTCCACCACAAGCTTTAACATCACCGTTAACCCCATTAACGATGCACCTCTTGTTAATCAAACTATTCCCAACTTCACTCTAACCGAAGAACAACCGTTTAACTTTACCCTAGCCGCTAATACTTTTAGCGATATCGATTTAGGAGATACCCTCACTTATAGCACTAATAATTTACCTAATTGGTTAAACTTTAATGCCGCCACACAAACCTTTAGTGGAACACCAACCCTTAATGATTCTGGCATTTATTTATTAACAGTTATCGCCACTGATAGCCAAGGAGCTAGTGTTAATAATAGCTTTGAGATTACCGTTTTAAATTTGCTCAAAGGAGGAGCTAATAATGATACACTTAGCGGCACATCTAACGATGATGTTTTGGATGGGGGACTGGGGATTGATAGATTAATTGGAAAAGCCGGTAATGACCTCTACATCGTTGATAGTAACCGAGATGTAGTCATTGAAAATGCCTCCGAAGGTCAAGATAAAATACAATCTTCAGTGAGTTATACTCTCCCCGCGAATGTGGAGGACTTGATTTTAACGGGGACAGCAAATATTAATGGAACCGGCAATGAACTCGATAATACTATTACGGGAAATAGCGGCAATAATTTACTCAAAGGATTAGCCGGCAATGATAGTTTAATAGGAGGAAATGGCAAGGATACTTTAGTAGGAGGAGCCGGCAATGATACCCTCACTGGCGGCGAAGGAGATGATCAATTCTTATTTGGAAGTGGAGCGGTTTTTGCCTCAAGTGCTTTCGGTGTAGATACTATAACCGATTTTACCAAAGGCAGCGATAAAATTGTGTTAAGTAAGTTGTCATTTGCCGCTTTATCAAGTCCTGTGAATAGCAATTTGAAAGCTGAGAAACTAGCTATTATTAATGTTAATGTAGCTGAAGAAACTGGCGTAAGTTCAACTCAGTCTGCTAAAATAATTTACAATTTATCTAGTGGCAATTTATTGTATAATCAAAATGGAAATGCTACGGGATTAGGAAGCGGCGGTGTGTTGGCTACTTTAACGACAATTCCTGAATTGGATAATAATGACTTTTTAATAACTACCTAACACCGTTTTGCTGATGAAGTCGCAAGGGAATAAACAGCTTGTAATTAATTCCCTTGTTCCCTGTTAAATACAATTTTTAAGGAGCTAGAAAATTATGTTAAAACTAACTTTGTTAACTTTAAGTTCAGTAGCGGCTTTAGTTTTTGGTGATGTACTCAAAGTCAGTGCGGCTGTTTTAAATAGTAGTTTTGAAAGCGGAAACTTCCAATCTTGGTCAACAGCCGGTCAAGTAACAGTAGAAGATGCTAATTTTGGCGTAACTCCTCAAGATGGGACTTATCAAGCGGTGTTAGAAACTCTACAGGATACAACCGAAGTAGGGGGTTCAGATTTAGAAAACTTTTTGGGACTCACTGTCGGAAGTTTAACTGACTTAGGAGTGACAGAAGGTTCTGCTATTAAACAAACTGTTACTCTTAAGGCGGGAGATATAATTAGCTTTTCTTGGAACTTTTTAACGGATCAAGACCCTAGTGAAAATAATTATAATGATTTAGGGTTTTTTGTTTTAAATGGATTCACTCTTCTCGCTGATACAACTGAAGTGACTAACCTCAGTTTGTTTACTCGATTAAGTCGAGAAACAGGCTATAAAACAGCTTCTATTACAGTACAAGCAGCAGGAATTTATCTATTAGGATTTGGAGTGGTAGATGTGGATAAAACAGACAGTGGAGATACGGCGGTTAATTCGGCTTTATTAATAGATAACATCAGTGTTACTTCTGTTCCTGAACCTTTGACCTTGTTAGGAGTAGCTACTGCGGCTTTATTGGGTACGGTTTTTAAACGTAACTTATCGTAACCTGAGTGAGATATAAGTGGCTTAGACTTGATGTTTTTTTTGTAAGTTTCGGGACTGTAAACTTTTATTGATAACTCTTGATTTTTTCAAAAAAAGCCACTTTTATTCGAGTTAGACACAAGAATAATGAGCGCACGAAAATCATTTTTATATCCTAATTATTAGGTTAAATAAAAATAGTTGTAAATTCTAAAGTCATAAATAATCCTTGATTTTGTTTATATGGCCCTATTTAAGTACCTGGACATAAATAAAGTTTGCTATGTTAACTTTATTTATGTCCAAAAATTTTAGCTGCTATAAGTTGTTCCAAGCCGCATCTTGAATATTTCCTCACCTTGGAAACAGAACAAAAATACTATTTTAAGGAGAAATGAATAAGCCGCGTTCACTGTGTTAATTTTCAAAAATTTTAAACCAAGAACAGTTAGCTGAGAAAAGAACTGAGGTCCTTCACCTACTGCAAGAAATTTTAAAAGCGGCTCCCAAAAAAGGATGGCCTTATGATGCACAAAGATTGATTAACCGTCTCTAAGGAGATTGTCAAGGCGCTGCCTTGAATGACCGGAGAGGAAGAGGAGATCGCTTTACCAATCCCCCTAAAACTATTCGGTTAACTCCAAAGAATTAAATTAGTAAACTTCAATCCCTAAAAACCATGTTTGACTTTAACCCTTTTTTAACTACCAAGCCCGAAGATTTAAACTATTGTTTTCTTGAGAAACATCATTATGCTGCGATTGAAGGAATTAAAACTAATTGCCAAACACAACAGGAAACGCCAGAAAAAATGTATTGGATTTGTGAAATAGTTAATGACAAACCCGCTTTGATGGTTTTAAACGGAAGCACGCTTCGGGGAAGCTTGGTATCTAGAAGATCTAATCAACGGGAGACTATTTAATCCTGAAATAGTCGGCGAATTTTTCTCTATAAATGATGGAACGCCTGGGAAATGGAACGGGTTAAAAGTTCCCCGGGAATCGATCAAAGAAGTTGTTAGAAAATTGGCAGAAATCTATAAAACTAAAATCCACTTTAAACGAGATATTGGCATCAATCCCGATGGGAATTGTTAATTTTTATTAACTCCAAAAAGGAGGCAAATTTAAAAAAGTTTCGATAAAATTAACAACAAGGAGGCGGGGGATTGAAGAGAAGGGGCAGTGCTTACCTGCCCTCTCTTAAATAACTGGATTAATTTTATAACTTAATTATACCGCGCAGTGAACATGAGACAATTCAGCCACCAAGTAATCGCCGAGTTAGAAACCTTAAAAGCTCCTTCAGTAAGTAAACGGGAACAGGTGTTAGGCTTTACCATAGATAGTGAAACATCTCTAGACTTAGACGATGCTATCTGGATAGAACCGATAAGAAACGGGGCGATAATTTGGGTTCATATTACGGATGTTACATCTATGGTTCCCTTTGGTGGTGCTATTGAGAAAGCCGCCATTGAGCGAGTTGAAACCCATTATCTACCACGTAAAGTAGACCCGATGTTACCCTCAGATTTAGCCACCAATAAACTTAGTCTATTGGAAAATAAGCTAAGACCAACAGTGACGATCAAGGTAACATTAGACAGTAATGCCAAAATAGTAAACACCGAAGTTTCCTTAACTCAGTTAACGAGTCTCAAGAAATTCTCATACACTGAGGCTGAGGCAATCCTCAATGAACCCTCTAATCCCTTCTACTGCCAGATTAGATATTGTGAGATGTGGGCACAGAAACTATACTGGAGACGCACTAATATTGGGGCTATTGGTGGAACATCGATATCAGGGTTATTCCTTGATGAGGAGGGGCGGCCATGCGAACTGAGGCAATATAAATCTCAACAACTCATCCAAGAATTTATGATTTTGGCCAATACCGCAATCGCCAATGCGGCCGCACAAAAACAGAGAGTATTAGAGTTACCATTACCTGGTCTTGATGAAACTAATACTGATGAACCCTTTTTCCCCTCTACTCAAGAATTAGACATCACGCAAGAAACAGTAAATAATACAACCCCTGAACCCATTGAAGATATCCCAGACATCCCAGGTGCTGACAACCCCATCTTATACCTTAATAATCAGTCGGCCATTCTGAAAATTCAACCTCCTACCTATCAATTTCGTGCGGTAAATGGGGGATGGGAATGTACTTCTAAAATGGTGTATCAAGATGAAACCATTACAGCCACAGAAGTTAAAACGAATAAAAAGGAAGATATTGGGGCGGCAGCCCTCTCTATATTGAAAAAACTCCATCAAATAGGTGCTTTTGCTGCCTCTATTTAAATCAATTTTAACTTAAAAATTTGTCTCTCCCAATAAGTTCTGCGTTGGGAAAACGGGAATGTTATTTGGAGAGATTTTGGGTTAAAGGGTAAAGGTAAAAACTCTCATAATATGGGAGCATCGCCTTAAAACTTAAATATTGTAATCTTTCCAGGGACTACTTAAATCGAGGTTAGCCTCTGGAAAGATTATATGATGAGAAACTTTATTTACTAAGGTGGTAAGGTTTCCTTTTTTTAGGTTATGTTCGGGAAAGTCTCGGTTTTATGAGGCTCTTTGAGCGAGTAAAATCATGGCTTTTTATCCTACATTTGCCGTAATTTTTTCGGGTTCTAAGGGAGAATGACGTAATAACATTAATTGATGTTCTTGTAAGGTTTCGATACCTACACCCTACACCCGATTTCAACCCTAAAATCAGTTGGTGCAAGATATGAGTTAACTCGTATCTCCCCTGACCTAAATTTGAGTAATACCGAGTTGAAGGAAAACATTTAGCTTTTAATTAGCTTTTTCAAGTTTTCTAATTGAGTTATCTGCCTTCTTAAAGTTCCTGCTTCTTTGCGTTTACTATATCTAGCTTTGGATTCTTTAATAATCTTTTTCTTCAAATCCTCTTTACTGGAAATAATAACCCAAGCGGCTTCTAAAAAAGTTTCAACAGTAATTTTGTTGGCTTGGCAGAACGCTGAAATTTCATCATCGATTGTTTCATCCAAAATAATGCCGCTTCTACGGCGAGTTTTGCCGTATGTTTCTAATTTTTGTTTGAGTTTAGTAATTGTAAGTTCATCCGACTCTACCTTCCCAGATTGAATGTTATTATCAGTTAAAAATTGGTTTGTAATCTCTGTATTATCTGTAGCCTCGGTAGTGTCCGTAGTTTCTGCGGACTCTTCGATAGTCTCAACAATGGGAGTAACAGCAGGTAATAGAGGATCAAACCTCTCTACGGTAGGTCGGTTTCTCTTTTGTTGTAATTTAGCCAATAAATTATTTTCTGACATCGTTAATTAATTAAACCTTTAATTAAGTCCACCAAAACATCAAAGGGATATTCCAAATCCCCAAAACCCATCTCGCTCAACAATTTGCCCTGATTGATAGCTTGCTTGTATCTCTCACTTTCCCTGATAGACGGGAGAATAAACTCTCGTCCTACCTCTTCCCCCATAGCGGTAACAGACAACTGACTCTCCTTAGATTGGGTTAATCCTATCCAGCGATCTCGGAAAGGTAGTACACCGAGCAGTTCAGCTTCAGAGACTTTAAGCTCATCGCGCATGGATTTCCACAAGTCGATAGACCTTACCAACGATCCATAGCCCTTTACGGTAGCTTCAGCCGGTATCAGCAAATAATCAGCAGCACCAACGATAGATAGACAGATCTGTGAGCGCTGTGGGGGAGCATCGATGAGACAAACCTTAAAGGTATCTTTGAGGACTTCCAAACGACGCTTGAGTAGAATAGCGGCAGCCCCACTACTGGCGAGGTATTCATTAGCAGCATCGAGGGCATCATCAGACGGAATGATATAGAGATTATCTTTTCCGTCAACGGGATAGATAGCCTCAGATAGTTCTACGGCTTTCTTGAGAAATTCTAATAAAGTCGGCTGCTGATCAACTTTGGCCTCTAAATAGGTAGTGAGATTATGCTGCGGGTCAGCATCCACAACTAAGGTTGGCCAACCTTCTTTTGCTAAGCGCTTACCCAAAAACAGGGCACAAGTGGTTTTACCCTGCCCACCACTGAGGGACACAATTGCTAAAGTAAGCATTTGTTGTAATGATGAATTACTTAAATATACTTTAGCCTAATTGTGTACTTAAGTAAACCAATAATTAAATAAAAGCTAAATTTAGTAAATTAACAAAAGTTAAATTTAGCAATTTAACTTTTTAGTAATTATTACCTAAGCATGATCAATCAATGACCTTGGAGTAGCTTCGCTATTCCTTTGAAACTAATTTCGATGTGTTTAATGTATGCTGTAACCATTCCTGAACCTCAATCGTTCATCCACTATCTTTCCATCCTCCCTCCTCATTGGCCTCTCATTCCCGTAAACCGCAACAAACAACCCATAGGACACCAATGGCAAAATCATCCCGTCACCCGTGACAACTTAATCAAAAATTTTAATCAAAGGGGTTATATAATCGTCCTCAACAAATATCATCAACCCTATCCCATCCGTCCCCCTGGTGTGGGTATCTTATTAGGGCAAAATTCAAAGGAATTTCTAATCGCCCTGGACGTTGATGGATACTCGGCGAGAGCCTATCTCCAAGAACTAATACCTCATCTACCTCGAACAGTAGCATTCACCTCTGGTCGTCCTGGGCGTTGTCAGTATTTATTTAAGCTGCCTCCTGGTCATAGTATCAAACCATTCAAGAGGATAACAGGACCAGGAGAAGCCTTAGAGATTCGTGCAACCGGTCAGCAATCGGTTTTGCCGCCATCCCCGCATCCAGTAACTGGCCAGTATTTTTGGCTCGGGGGTTGTCGTCCTGATGAAATTGAGGTGGCGATCATACCAGAACAAATAATAGATCTTGCCCAATCCCCGAAACGGACAAAAAAGATTCAGCCCATTACAAAAGCTCCCTTGATAAGGGAAGTACGACATGATAGAGCAACCACCATAGAAGCGGCTAAGTCGGCACTATCATTAATTCATCCCAATTTTGCTGATGACTATGATAGTTGGATTCGCATCGGCATGAGTCTTCATTTTATATCGTTTTCTCTGCTAGATGACTGGGATAGATGGAGCCAATTATCAGCTAAATATCAACCCGGCGAATGTTACTATAAATGGGCATCATTCAAGGGTTCAGGGGTAAGTGATCGTACACTTTGGTATTACGTAAAACTCTCCAAATGAATAACATGGATAAAAAAAGAAAACCCAAAATGATTAATTTCAATCTCCAAAAAGAAACTGATGAACAAAAAATTCTCAAATTTTTTGCCAATCGATTAATACAAGTTGCCAATGATCCTCAAGTAATTTGGGAAATTACCAAAAATGACAACAACCCTATAAAACTGGATGAGCAGGAATTAAAACAAGTTCTAGAATTATTGAAAGAAAAACTAAAAAATCAAGAATTATCTCCTCAAATATATGATCAAATAATAGCGGCGATTGAGAGGAATCCTTGAAGCCGCGTTGCGGCTCCTGATGTGCAATTTATTTATAAAAAAAGTCAGCACATCAAATGATTTTCGACTCTAACCTCAGCCGATTTCTATTTTACCTATCCTCCCGTTCCTTTTAAAGCCATCAGTTAAACGAAAAAAACTGATGGCTATTTTTATATAACACTCCAAATTTTTGGGGTCAGAATTTAAGGATTTCTTGATTAATCTCATAATCTCCGAACATTTGAGTTATCTAATATAGCTCAAATGATTTTTGCCTTCTATCTAGAATAACAGAATCAATTATGTATCAACTATCGCTCTTTGATTTAATTCCCGATTCCAATTATAAACCCTCAAGCACTGTCAATGTCCCAAAAATCAATAAATTAAGGAAATTAGCTGATAATCTACAGCGTAAAATTGATGACAAATTAAACCCTGCAATCGCATCTCAACGAGTAACCCGACGCAGGGCTAATATAGTAGCATCAATGAGACAGGATGGGTTAAAACTTCAGGGTATCCAAGGTTATCTATATGCTATTGCTGATGATTTAGAAGAAGGCATATTACCCAACATTTTAAGTAATATTAGCACCATCGCTCAAGTAGAGGTTTTATGGTCATTCGGGAATGAAAAATGGAATCAAAAAAATCTTGAGAATGTTTTCTCGGATGATTGGTACATAGATTATCGCCGACGATTGATACAAGCCAATATTACCAATATCAATCAATTAAATAGTGCGATTGCAGCATTAAAGGAATTATCGCCATCGGTTAAAGAAGACCCTATAGCCGTACAAATCAGGCAACTTGAACATAGCCTAATAGGGTATGATATTCCTGGTTATTTCCCGACTCCTGATAATATTTGTAAGCAAATGGTACAGTTAGCTTGTCTTGAACCCCAAATGAAAGTATGGGAACCTGGGGCTGGTAATGGACAAATTGTTGAAACAATAAAAGAATCTGTTGATGTCGATTTAACTGTATCCGAAATTAACCCAACCCTTAGACAAATACTAACATTAAAAGGGTTCAATGTAATTGCGGCTGATTGCTTTACGGTTAAAGAAAAATTTAACCGTATTTTGATGAATCCGCCTTTCTCAGGGGAAGAAATAAAACATATTTATCACGCCTATTCCTGTTTAAAAGATGACGGACGACTAATAAGCATTGTACCAGAATCAATAACATTTCGTAAAAACAAAATATATCAAGAGTTCAGAGAGTGGCTTGATGATAAATGTGTTTTCAATGAGGCTTTGCCAAAGGGAAGTTTTCTTAATAGTAGCAGGTCAACTGGAGTAAGTACAAGAATTTTAGTGATTCAAAAGTAATTTAACTTTTGAATCAGGCTTAATTTATTAATCCTCACCTTCGAGGATAAATTTTGTTATTTGATGGAGGTAACATGGTTACAGCAACGGCTACAGATAAAAACCAATTAATAACCGATAAGCTCATTACTTTAATTGAAAAGGGAGTCACCCCCTGGTCACAGCCTTGGTATAGCAGTCCGTTTCAGAACTTTTTGACTAAGCATATCTATCGCGGGATTAATCCTATTTTATGCCAAATCGATTTAGTCATCAACAACTGGGAATATCCATTTTTTATTACTTTTCAACAAGCTAAAGAACTCAACTGGCTAATTAAAAAAGGTAGTAAGGCAACTTAGATTAAATGGGGTGGCACTTATGCCAAAGAAGTAGAAGATCCCGACACGAGAGAGACAAAAAAAGAATACAGAAATAGTTGTCGATGGTTTTCAGTTTTCAATGTCGCTTGTCTTGATGATACCAAAAGCGATCGCAAGATAACTGAATACCTTAAACTGTTAACTCCAGTTAAAGCTAACGACTTTAATCCCATTCCACAAGTTGAGAGTTTCATCAGCACCCTTGAAATAGAAACAGTATTCGGGGGACCTGTAGCTTGTTATGTTCCCACCCTAGATACTATCAGATTACCTAATTGTTCTGACTTTTTATCGACAGAGGGATTTTATTCGACCTATTTACATGAAATAGTCCACAGTACGGGTCATCACTCTAGATGCGATCGACATCTTAATAATAACAAAGGTTCATCAGACTATGCTTTTGAAGAGTTAATCGCTGACTTAGGTAGTGCTTTTTTATGCAATCATTTTGCTATTAATTATAGCCTGGAAGCCCATGCTTCTTATTTAGATTCCTGGCTTTCTGTTTTAAGAGGCGACAAAACGGCATTTCTCAAGGCAGCACAGAAAGCTAATCAAGCTTTTAATTATCTAGTAGGAGATACAGTTTATGATGAACAATAAGGTCTATCTACTGCATTATAAATCTCCCATTGGTAATTTATCAAATCCCAAAGGACAAGCACAACATTATCTAGGATTCACGACAGACCTAGAAACTCGATTAACCGACCATCAATTAGGGAAAGGAGCTAAGATTACGGCTGCATTCGCTTTAAAAAAATACCGTTTAATTTAGTACGACTTTGGGACGGGGATAGGTCTATTGAATATTATTTAAAGCGCAATCACAATCGTCGATATCTCTGTCCAGTCTGCTACAAAAATGCTCACAGAAGAGGTAACAGGAAAGGTAAGACTCCTTTGGATAATCAATTATTCCCTATTTCTATTAGTTAGCCAAATAATAGCGTAGTGAGTGCCGTTCGCATAAAGAAAGTGTAGTTAGTTTAAAACAGATGTCATTTACCTATTACCCCAAAATTTGAGGCTGCTTTCCTATTTCATTATCTAGAAAGCCAAGGAAACATTAATCAATTAACGTTACCAGATTCCGATTTTACCTACAAGCGATCGCGTTTAAACCAATTCATTAATGTAATTAACGAGGCAATACCCCTTATAAATTCCGCAAATATTTTCCACGTTCATTTATGGGGTATTAGCTGGACTTTACCTTTGATTTATTTATTAATCTTATGCGAACACGAAGTGTCGCTGCGCGTTCGCTATAATATCAAAGTAACCACTGATTCTAGTAGCAGCTTAACACCCTTTTATAAAGCTAAAACTTCGCAAGATGCACTAAATAGAGGTGCATTATCGACAGATTGGCCGATAAATGTAGCACTACAGCCAACAAAATTAGCCACTTTGAGACAGTCTTCACTTTATCTAAAATTATCATCGTTATCTCCTTCAAAGCAGCTAAATTTGTTTAAGTTTTACCAATATTCATCGTCATAAATATTTTCTCGTTTAATCGCTTCATGACTAAGAGGCGGCCCTGGGTGAACTTGACCGGCAGCCCATTCCCGCAAAGCTCTTGACCATTCTTCGTGTGTGGCCGTTTCGTAAAATTTAGGTTCTAGGTCTAATTTCTCTAAATCAGCCAAAATAACTACTGTATTAGCCAAATCAATTAAATTCTTGATAATGGATAACTCTAATTTAGTTGTTCTTGAGCTATTGTTTGAAAAAGCTATTTTCCAGGTATTTTTTATAGTTTTAAGGCGATGGGAATTGAAAAAAATCTCGAATCTGGAAGAATTTCCGACGACTCTTTTACTAAGTTGCCAAAGAAGGCGAAAAATTAATTTAGATGAGGGATCAACATTACTTTTTTTAAGCTTTTCCAAATATTCAAGAATTTCATGGCTAAACCTCGCCATATTTCTTTTGTTAAAAAACTCAAACTCTATCCAATATTTTTCGACAAATTCTTTAAATTTTATCAAGAAGACATTGATGAAATTTAAATCTCTAACTTGCTCGGCGTTAGCTTTAATTCCCTCAAATAAAATGATTTCTATGACTGTATAATCATCACGAAGGTTCAAATAATATTTGCTCCAGTTAATTTCGTCGCTTAACGGATTATAACGGACATGGTAATTTTTTGAAGTCATTTTTAAGCTCTCTACTTTTTTAAAGCTTTTTGATGTAACTGTTGAGTTTGTAATCATTATTCTATTTATTATAAACCTAGAAATGATGATCCTCAAATTTCAATTTAATTATAAAATTAAGCAAAATTTATGAAAAAGAAATTATATCCACAGCAGAACGAAGTTTATCAATTTTTGATTGAATATATCGATAAATATCAGCATTCTCCCAGTCGCCAGGAGATAGCACAAAAATTTCAAAAGCACGTCTCTACCATCAAAGAACATTTGAGGGTTCTGAAGCAAAAAGGCTATATTGACTGGGAACAAGGTGGGAAAAGAAATATTATCATTGTTGGGCAACCTCAAAAGAAATGCCCTCCCATTCCTAACAATTTTTGGACAAATGTTGATGAGAAAGATTATCAGCTATACTTTTTTATTAGGAATTACATAAGTCAACATCAACAATCACCAACGATTAAAGAAATGATGGAAGGGCTAGGGTTAAAATCCACCAGCACAATCGAAGGTAGTTTAAAGCGATTGAGAGAAAAAGGTTACATTGACTGGCTTGATAATAAGCGACGTTCTTTGAGAATTTTAGAAAAATAAAAGCCTTGCAAATTTGTTACTTTTTTGTTTCTTTTTTAACACGGAGAATGAAGCCATGACTACAACAGATGCAATTTTTAAACAGCTATTGATTGAGGCAGCCGGACAAAAACAGTTACTTTCTTTTAACCAAAAGCTGGTGGGGATGCTGGCTCTTAAGATTAAAACTGAGATGCCACATTTAACTGATGAAGAGTGTGGTCAAGAAGCCAAACAAACTTTGTTAAAACTCCTAAAAGAGGTTGAGGCAGACTTAAAGACTTAACAAGATTTATTTATGGGTTCAGCCGATTTTCATTTTCTAGAAACTCTCAGGCGTTGTAACTGCTGCCCGCTCAATATTAAAATGTATGGGGGAAGTAGTAACTACTCCCCTTATCCCAGTTAAAAATGACACCATTCTTGTTCTAAAGCATTTACAATAAATAAGCAACTCCATTTTTTGAAAAAGCTTTTTAATGACCAACACTCCCATAAGAATAATCCGCAAACAGTCGAATGCCACTAACTCCACACCCGCCCCAACCGACACATCATCTCTTACTGGTTTTAGTACAGAGCTTGAACCCCCAACAGGTAGCGATAGCACTCCAGAAATAGATACAGATGAGCTAGACCTCTCTCAAATCAAACTCCCTCCAGATTTTATTGCCAAACTAGAAGTTGAAACAGCAGCTAACTTGGTTGCACCACCGGCATCCGTACCAATTGCTGTTGCTAAAGGAGGAGGCAACCCGTTAAATGAAATTAAAGCGGATTTTTTACTTGATGAATATCAAGAATTTAGTGACGAAGAATTCTGGGACGTTGATAGCGATTTGAAGTTCGATCTCAAAGATTTATCGTCGGATTACGTAGATTTTCTGCTCAGTTATGAATAATTAAGGCTAGAATATTTGTTTTATTATTTAACAGGAGTTTTAATAATGATTAGCTCACTTTTTCAAGATATTATCGAATCAATTGAAAATCTTTCTATTGAAGACCAAGATTATTTGTTTGATTTAATCTACAAAAGAAGGATTGAGAAACGCCGGGCTGAAATCGCTAAAAATGGGGAAGAACTTTTAAATTCTCTGCAAAATGGGACAGCTAAAAAAGGGACTGCTCAAGAGATAAAAGCTTATTTGTTAGAGGATGAAGAAGAATGAAATTAGTAATTGATAATAAGTTTAAAAGAGCTTTTAAACGATTAATTAAAAAAAATCCTCAACTACAAACAAAAATCTTAAGCATACTAGATTTACTAGAAGTAGATCCCTTTACGTCTTCTTTAAAATCTCATAAGTTAACAGGGGAGTTAGATGGGTATTGGTCATGTTCTGTCAGTTATGATTGTCGGATTATTTTTAAGTTATCTCAAGATCCTGAATCTGAAGAAGTTTTAATCTTGCTTGTTGATATTGGAACTCATGATGAGGTTTACTAATTATTCTCTTTTTTTATTTAATAGGATTTTTGATTATGAGTAGTGAATAGGTCGTTATCTAATAATTATTGATATTGTTGACATTAACAACCCTTTCCTTACCCCTCCCCCCAAGCCGCCAAGGAAGTGTTGAGTGACCTCATATCTTGCAGGTAGAGAATTTTGAGATTTTAACCCAAACTTTTCAGGAGAGCCGGGAATATTTGACAAGTACGTACACCCTTCCCCATTGGGGTGCTACTACCAATAGAACTTTTTTGGGATTTGTTGCCAATAAACCTTATGAACTTTAGTTTTACTGGTAAACTTGAGAAAACGTAACAAATTGTTAAGAAAAGTTCTACTCAAAAAAATTTACGGTAAACGGCTTTGAGTCTCACGTTGACTCTTAAAGCCTATTGGCTACCCAAAAGTCCGTCAAAATAAACAACCATGAAAAATCAAGATTTAAAAGAAAGAACCCAAAAAATAATAGAATCTCTCCCACTAGAAAAGCAACTTGGACTTGAATCGGCAACCCGAGTTCTGATTGGTCTTGAACGTGAGGAACTAGAAGCGACCATCATCCACCTTATGGCTCGTGAAGAGGCTTACAGACAGAGGATTTCACAACTAAAGGCCAAATTAGCCCAGAACCCAATAACGAGAGAAAGTTTGGCCAAGGAAGATACGGAAATGATGAAGAAGAGAGAAACAATCCCGAATACTGAGCGATTCTCGCTTTGAGTGAGAAATTAGGGTGTGTTGAGTTGGTGATTATCAATATATTCTTTTAAAAGTTTGAGCCAAGGGGAGAAGCCCCCTTGGTTCGGTTTCTGTATAATTCGTTCAAAATATAAGTAGTTTGCTTTATTAATTCCCATATAATACCGATTAATCGATTTTAAATCTCTCCAAAGGCTTAATGCTGAGGTTGGTCAGGCAGCAAGTTCAAATGTATTATTAAAGACGGGGGCGCGTATTGGCGCGTGTTGCTGACTTAAAATCTTGACGGAGCATTTATAGAAAACAATCATCTAACTGGCTTTCTTTGGGTAAATTTACGGAATTAATGAGTCAACAATTGTAGATCAATTCAGTAGAAAGCACGATTTTCTCAGTAATTATTCTCGCTACCCTAAAAATAGATCCAAGACCGACACGGAGAAAATAATCATGAAAGCTCCCGCACTAACATTATTCGTTCAATCGAGCCTTTCTTTAATTGGATTTATGTTTCTGTTCAGTCTATTGGGGGCATTCATGAATCCCCAACAACCCTCGATCAAAACTTCTTTATCGTCGTCCCCCACGACGGTGTTAGCTCAACATTTATAATATTGGTATCATCCGCGTAAAATCTATTTAATGAGTGTCTCGTCTAATTTTTGCTCATTTACATTATTTTAAGGCTTTTTGAGAGCGCAGCCGCTTAAACCAAACACCCAAAGAAACAGCCGTGCAGACACCCGCTAAGGTCAGTGGTTCAGGTACTACCGCCAATTGGGCCGTAAAATTCGTGTAATAAACCGAGGTAGTTCCCTCATAACCGGAGTCTGTGCCGAAGTACAACCACGCACTGCCGGTATTATCAGTGCGAAATGTGAAAAGTCCTCCGACGTTACTGCGCTCGATTAAAGCGTAGTCAAACTTCCCATCATCAGGCTTGGCAACGTCTCCAAGGACAACAGCATCTCGACCCCCCTGAGCTTGATTTCCCTTATCCACATTCAGGAGTAAAAAATTACTCGAAGGAGCTAACATAGCGATTGGTTCGGTGGTGGTTGCACCCGCTTTAAGATAAACACTATTAGCCGGGCTGCCACCTATGCCAATACTCCCATCCGGCGCGTCACTGGCCAGTTCAACATTAAAAGTAACCTGATAGGTGGTAGAGGGAGTTAAACCGCTCACTTGGTTACGGAAATACATGAACAGGTCATCACTATGATTGTTACCTGTGATCCATAAAGCTTGATTATTTACTAGGGGACTTGGAAGCGGACGCAAGCTAAAATTCAACTCATAAAAAGTTTCTTCGCCACTTGGATAATCCGCGAAACCTCCTTGCCAACCCGCAGCGCCTTCGGCAAAATTCCAAGAAAAGACGACTGAAGAAGTTTGATTAAAAAACGACGAACTCATAGAGCCAGATCAAATATAACTATTAATAATTGCTAGTTTAACAGCAAGCTCGTCAAAAAAATTTCGCTCCTTCGGATGAGGCGGACATAAATTTTTTAGGGATTAAATATATTGAGGCGGCTACACCCTTCAATTTCGGTTTGGGAGAAAAAACTGATGAGCATTAAAGGCGTGCTTTTAGATGTAGATGGGACACTGGTAGACAGCAATGATGCACACGCCAAAGCTTGGGTTGAAGCATTTAAAAAGTTTGCTTACGATATAAGCTTTGAGGAGGTTAGACCTTTAATCGGGATGGGTGGCGACAAAGTAATTTCTCAACTTGTGCCAGGGTTAACCGACTCAGAGGGCGTAGGCAAAGAGATATCTTCTTTCCGCCAGCAGTTGATCGTTAACCAATACGGAAAGAAATTAAGTCCTACACCAGGGGCACGTCAACTCTTATTAAAAATGCTATCACTCGGACTTAAATTAATCGTTGCCAGTTCAGCCAAAAATGAGGAACTTTCAGTATTATTAAAATCAGCCGGCATTGAAGATCTCTTACCCGAAGCGACGACATCGAGTGATGTTGATAATTCTAAACCTGAGCCTGATATCGTACAAGCGGCAAGAGATAAAATTAATCTGCCACAGTCGCAAGTTATAATGTTAGGGGACACACCTTATGATATCGAAGCCGCATCAAGAGCCGGTGTTAGTATTATCGCTTTACGTTGTGGAGGATTCAGTGACTCCCAACTTGAAGGCGCTGTAGCTATTTATGATGACCCGGCTCAGTTATTGGAACAATATGAAACATCAGAGACTGTTTGTAAAGAAAATATTAAGCAGTCTGGGGCAATTTTTCCTGAGCTAATCGTTTTAACATCAAATGAACCATAGCTATATAAATAAAACATTCACTGGTTTCAGGAAATTTTTCGTAATCTACCACTAAGCGGCGTTTTTTGAGCAACCATGCAAACGTTCTTTCAACTACCCATCTTCTAGCTAATAATTGAAATCCTTTGCCTTCTCTTTTCATGACTTCAACAATTGCGTTTGATAAGTTTTCTACTCCTTTTTGAAACCTAGTTCCTTGATAACCTTGATCACAGGGCTATTTCATTCTAAAAAGTGCCAAAATATGCTTCAGTCCATAACCACAATATCTCTGTGCTTTGGCCATGTTAGTAAATCCGGCTCCTCGGTAGAGATTGATGGCCAAATTTCTGGTAATTGCCCATAAAGAAGGAAGAAAACCACTTCGGGTTCGAGAACGATCTTCTCCAAAAGTAACATCTCTGATATAATGAACACGATTTTCTACTCCCCAATATCCTCTAATTCTTTCGGCAAATTGAGAAGCTGATTCTCGTAAATCTGAAATATAATAACAAGTCTCTCTTTCTATTTTATTCCTGAGTTTTCTTTCTCTTTGAATTTTAATAATTGTACTGGCATTTGTCCAATTTGAGGCAATATGTTTCCCGACTTTACTAATTTCTACTGTCCGTTTTTCAGTTCGTCCATGCCCCTTATTAACTTGTGTGAAAGTTTCAGTAGGTAAAAATTGAGCTTGAATTCCATCATAAAGAGTAGGCTGGTTTCCTTTGACTGCTGCAATATAATGGTTTCCGGTTTTGACAATGGTTTCAACAGTTTTTTTTTGAGTATTCATCGAATCAAAAGCAAAAACCATCCCAAATAAGGCTAAATCTTTAATTAATTCTGGTAAGGCGGTAATTTCATTACTGCCAAATTCTACCTGTAATGGGGGCAAAATTAAGCCCTTTTCTACTACATAAGCAGTTACTAAGATGACCGCAGGGTGAGGTTCGCTCGTCGGATTATTTTCTTGTACTATATAAGAGCCTTTGAGAGTTTTCCCATCCAAGCTCACGGTCTCTCCAGGTTCAGGAATTACTCCAAAGAACTGACTTAATCTAGTTGCATAGTCAACATAGTCGACCTTTAGAAGCACACGGCGAATGGTACTATATGAAGGAAGACTCTCAACTTCAAAGAGTTGCCTTAATTCTTGGCTGTAAGACTTCAGCCAGTCTCCTATCGCTTCAAAACCTTGATTTCCTGCCGCTATAGCTAAGGTGAACAGAGCCAGGCACAATGATAAGGAGTGTCTCTTACCTTGCCCACGCCGCTCATCAGGCATTCCCTCAAACGCTTGAAGAATAGCTATTTCAGACATTTATTTTCTTTGTTCTTATTTTACCATACATATCCTACCATCTAGAATGAAATAGCCCTGCCCCTCTACCCCTTCTGTTATATCGACTTTTAATACTCCTGGTAGTGCCAGAAGAGTAACAGGAATTGGAAACTACGCTTATGTAGCCGATGGTTCTTTAGGGCTTCAAATTATTGATATTTCTAATCCTCTCACACCAACTCTATCGGGAAGTTATGATACTTCAGGTTTTGCTCATGGGCTAACCGTTGTTGATAATTATGTTTATGTGGCTGATTCGGGAGCCGGATTACAAATTATCGATATCAGCAACCCTAATGCACCATTTCTTAAGGGAACTGTTGATACGTTTGGCAGTGCGCGAGAAGTAAAAATTTTGGGAAATTATGCCTATGTTGCTGATGAGAATGCAGGATTGGCAATTATTGATATTTCTAATAAAACAACTCCCCGTCTAGTAGGAACTTATAATACTCCTGGTAGTGCTTTTGATTTAGAAATTGTCGGTAACTTAGCTTATATTGCTGATGAAACAGCAGGACTACAAATTATTGATATTTCTAATAAAACTGCCCCAACCCTTGTAGGAAGTTACGATACATCGGGAGATACTCAAGAAATAACAGTCGTAGGAGACTATGCTTTTTTAGCGGATGGAAAATCGGGAGTACAAATTATTAATATTTCTAATCCAACAGCCCCAATACTAGAAGCTAGTTACAAGACTCCTAACTCTTCTAACTCTATAAAAGTCGTAGGAAATTTAGTTTATATTGCGAATGATGGGCAAGGATTACAAATTTTTGATGTCAGTGAGTTTGTTGGTTCTGCCCCAAAAGATATTATTTTAAGTAATAATGCTGTAGCTGAAAATCAACCAATAGGAACGGTAGTTGGTTCATTTAATCCTGATGGGGATAATGTCTTTACCTATAGCCTTGTTACAGGCACAGGAGCCGAAGATAATGCCCTATTTACTATTCAAGGAAATCAACTTAAAACAAATAGCATCTTTGATTATGAACAGAAAAAAAGTTATAGCATTCGGGTTAAAACTACCGACAGTAAAGGGTTATCTTATGAAAAACAACTGACTATCAAAATTGATGATATTGGTGGAATTACTTTTAAGGGAACTTATAATACTCCTGGGTCGGCTCAAAAACTAAAAATTAATGGGAATTATGCTTACGTTGGTGATTGGCAATCGGGATTACAAGTTATCGATATTAGTAACCCTAACAATCCTATTCTTAAAGCCAATCTTGATACTTCTGGAGAGTCAAAAGGAGTAGCTATTGCCGGCAAATATGCTTATGTAGCCGATGGAAAATCGGGACTACAAATCATCGATATTAGTAATCCTCTTTCCCCTATTCTGTTAGGAACTTATGATACACCTGATGCCGCTTTAGATGTTAAAGTGGTTGGAAATTTAGCTTATGTCGCTGATAATGGGTCAGGATTACAAATCATTGATATATCTAATCCGAGTTCTCCCTTTTTAGTGGGGAGTTATGACACTCCGGGTTGGAGTCTTGGAGTAACAATATTAGGAAATGTGGCTTATATTGCGGATTGGAGCGTTGGGCTACAAATTCTCGATATTACTAAGCCTAGCGCTCCCATTTTAAAGAAAACTTTTAATAATTATACTCATCATATTAGAAGCCTAACTATAGATGGCAATAACGCTTATGTTGCTAATTGGGATTTTGGAGTCCAAATTCTTGATATTACCAATCCTTTTTCACCAGTTCTTAAAGCCAACTATGGGACTCCCAGTTATGTTGATGAGTTAGCGGTAAAGGATAATTATCTTTATGTTACCGATAGAGAAAGCGGATTACAAATTCTTGATATTTCTAATCCTTCCTCTCCTGTTCTTAAGGCAATTTATGATACACCTGGATGGGCTTTTGGGGTCAGTGTGAGTAATAATAAGATTTACGTTGCTGATGATCAGTCTGGACTACAAATATTAGAACTTAATCCCAATGAATGGAGTAATCAAACCCCAACAGATATAACTCTCAGCAATAATAGCATCGCGGAAAATCAAGCGGTAGGTACGATTATCGGCACATTTAATACTACTGATACTGACCCTAATTATACCTTTGGTTATAGCTTAGTTCCAGGTGTCGGAGATACAGATAATGCCAGCTTTGCTGTTGACGGAAATCAACTTAAAACGAATAAAATCTTAGATTACGAAAGCAAAACAAGTTACAGCATTCGAGTTAGAACTACTAGACAAGGAGGGTTATCTTATGAAGAACAATTTTCGATTAATTTAACTAATTTATCAGACCTTTCTCTTAAAGGAAGTTATGATACTCCGGGTCATGCTTGGGATGTCAAAGTGGTGGGCAATTTGGCTTATATTGCTGATCATACTTCTGGATTACAAATTCTTGATATCACTAATCCGGCTTCTCCCACTCTCAAAGGAACTTATGATACTCCTCATTTAGCTAACGAAATCGCGATCTCAGATAATTATGCTTATGTTGCCGATTGGGATTCAGGATTACACATTATTGATATCACTAATTCTGCTGCTCCCACTCTCAAAGGAACTTATAAAACTCCCGGGGCGGCTTTGGCAATCACCGTAGTCGGTCAGATTGCTTATGTTGGTTCTCATTCGTCAGGGCTAGAAATTCTTGATATTAGCAATAAAACTGCCCCGGTTAAGATAGGAACTTACACGGTTTCTAACACTAAAGCTGTAACAGTAGTTAATAATTTAGCTTATCTGGTTAATGATGGGTTAGGGTTACACATTGTTGATATCACTAATCCGACTTCTCCCGTTTTGAAAGGAACTTATAACGCTCCGAGTTATGCTAAAGGGTTGCAAGTCATCGGTAACTACGCTTATGTTGTAGACCAATTTTTCGGATTACAAATTATTGATGTTACTAATCCAGCTTCTCCGGTATTAGTTGGAAGTTATGATACTCCGGGTTATGCAAACGGCATACAAGTAGTGGGAAATTTAGCCTTTATTGCTGATGATTGGTCAGGGTTACAAGTTATTGATATTTCTAATCAAACTGCACCCACTCTTAAGGCTACTTATGATACGCCTTATACGGCTCAATCAGTATCAGTGGTAGGTTCAAATGCTTATGTGGCTGATGCTTGGTCAGGATTACAAATTATCGATGTTAGTTCGGTTATTAATTCTTCTCAACTCAAAACTGTTGTTGGTAATAATTCAGTAACAACAACTCCATCTGTTGCCACTACTAGCGGCATTAATCAGACTAACATTAATTCAAATGATGCCATAACTTCTAGCCTTCAAACCACTACTTTGCCTAATAATGCTTCTAATGCTTCTATCGTACCTACAAATGCTTCAGTAACATCTGCAACTACAACAGCTACAAGCCCTTCTGGCGACTATCAAATTGATTCTTTACTATATGAGAATAAAGATCAATGGAAATTAACTTGGGGTAATAAAAAGCTAACTTACAGTTTTTACTCAGAAGAAATCTTTGATCATGCTTATTATGACAGTGAAATACCCGGAAAAGTGAGTGAACAGGTCAAAAATAATGTTAGAAAGATTTTCAACTGGTTAGAAAATGTCATTGATATCGATTTTGTAGAAGTCACTGAAACTCCAAATAATTATGGACGTATCCGTTTTATGAACTCAATATCTGGGCGGCCAGATCTTAGCCCAAGTTGGGCGGGTTATGCTTCTAAACCATTTTCTGATTATTTAATTGACAACCGTGCCGGTGACGTTTTTCTTAATCCCGTTTTTTATCCTTTAGAAGGAGCGAATAATTTTGAGAATTCTCAAATAGTTGTTGGAAATGGTCTTTATGGTGTTTTAATTCATGAACTTGGACACGCTTTAGGATTAAAACATCCTCATGAAGGAAATGTTACTTTATCTCCTGATAAAATTCATAGTGATAATACACTGATGGCAAGTTATGGAGGAAGTTTATCACCCGCAACTTTCATGAGCTATGATCTCAAAACCCTACAATATCTCTACGGAGCTAAACAATACAACGAAACCAACACCACCTATCAATTTTCGGCTAGGACTGATAAATTCTCAGTTAATGGACAAACCTTTTTAGAAAGCCCCTATCAACTTAAACAACTACTTTGGGATAGCGGCGGCTCAGATACTTTTGATTTTTCTAACTTAACTCCTAATACTTCAGGCTATCATTTAGACTTAACTCCAGGGGGAATATTAACCCCTCAAAGCGACTACAAGGCTGCCACTTATACGGTTAATGGAATCACTTATTATACCTCAAATTATGGAACAGTCATTGCTTACAATGTTTTAATCGAAAATGTCATTAACTCTAGCAGCAATGATGAAATTTTTGCCAATAGTGCCGCCAATACATTTAAAGGTTATAGTCCCACTCGTCAAACCGGAAATGATATCTACTGGAATACTGATAGTAATGACACCTTAGATTTATCAGCTTATTATAGCTCTGACGTGACTCAAACCAAAAACGGAAACGATTTACTGATAAAATTAGCTCAAAATGGAACAATTACCGTTAAAAATTATTATCAAGGTAATCCTATTAATCTTCTCCTAAACACCTTACCTAAGCCAAGCTTATCTATTAACGATGTCACCGTTGTAGAAGGAAATAATGGCATTACTAAAGCTATATTTACCGTTAGTTTATCAAGTCCTAGCACCTCTTTAGTTACAGTTGATTTTAATATTGCCGATGGCACAGCACTTGCCGGCTTAGATTATGTTGCTAAACCTGGAACCTTAACTTTTAATCCAGGGGTATCTAGTCAAACTATAACTGCATACGTTTATGGGGATAAACTTACTGAAGAAAATGAAACCTTTTTTATTAACTTAACTAATCCTACTAACGCAACTATTAGTGATAGTCAAGGAATTGGGATTATTAATAATGATAATGATTCATCTAAAACAGGAGGATTATTGGTTTCCCCCATCGGTGGAATTCCCTATGTTGATTGGACGATTGTCAATTACGTTGACCTCGATTCAAGTTCAGGAATTATCGATTATCGTGGCGGAAAATATACGGGTGATGGACATAATGGAATAGATTACGGAATAGCTGGTAGCTTTGCAGGTATGGATAAAGGCATTTCCGTTAATGCAGCAGCAGCCGGCACAGTGATTTTTGTACATGATGGGGAGTATGATCGCTATTTTGGAGATAATACAGGGCCATTGGATAAATCTAATAGCATTGTCATTGATCATGGTAATAATATCAGAACTGCCTATGGACACCTTAAGAAAGACTCTATTACTGTAAAGGTCGGCGATACAGTAGTGGCAGGTCAGCCGATGGGGCAGGTTGGCAGTTCGGGTTATTCAACCGGACCTCATCTTCACTTTGTCGTCTATGAAAATGGCCAGCCTGTAGAAACATATTTAAATCCTGAACGTTGGTGGGCTACTTCAGTACCTTATGCCGATGACGTTTTTGGCTCTTTGGCTCAAGGTATTACAAATTATGTTCCCACTCAAGCAGAATTTTATAATCGTCCAACAGATCACAAAGTTTTCTTTCAAAATGAGGGTGCAGGGCAAAAAGCCTACTTTTGGTCAAATCTTTTTGGCACCGACACCGGCGACAATCTCGATTTTTACTTCTACCGACCAAACGGGAATTTATATTCACAAATACATTGGGATGCAACAAAATACTCTTTCGGATGGAGAATGGCGGGAATAAACTTACCTAATGTGCCAGATCTTGGGGAGTGGCAAATAGATCTCCGCTTGAATGGAACAACCTTGGCCAAAGATTCCTTTACTGTTGTCGAGACCAATGATTCTCTTCCTGTTATTACTCTTGCTGTTAATCCTTCCTCTGTAACAGAAGACGGGACAACTAACCTAGTCTATACTTTCAGCCGCACAGGTTTAATGACTAATTCCCTTACGGTTAATTATACAGTTGGAGGAATTGCAGTCTTTAATAGTGATTATACTTCCTCTGGTGTGGCAAGTTTTGGGGTTGGTTTAGGAACAGTTACGTTTGCTCCTGGTGCATCTACGGCTACAGTCATTATAGACCCAATTCCAGATCAAGCGATTGAAACTAACGAAACAGTTGCTTTAACTCTAAGTAGTTCAGTTAACTATCTAATTGGGACAACCACAGCAGTAATAGGGACAATTAATAATGATGATAATGCCCTTCCTAGCATAACCCTTGCTGTTAATCCTACCTCAGTCAATGAAGACGGAACTACTAATTTAATTTATACCTTTACTCGTACAGGTTCAACCGCCAATGCTTTAACAGTTAACTTTGGTGTGGGAGGTACTGCTACCTGGAACAGTGATTATACTTCCTCCGGTGCGGCGAGTTTTACCTCTACTAGCGGAACAGTCACTTTTGCCGCTAATTCATCCACAGCTACGGTAACCATAGATCCCACCTCTGATACAACCATTGAAACCAATGAAACCGTTGCCTTAACCCTCAGTAGTTCAGCTAATTATACTGTAGGAACAACAAGCGCAGTGACAGGAACCATTCTTAATGATGATAATCCCCTTCCTAGCATAACCCTTGCTGTTAATCCTACCTCAGTCAATGAAGACGGAACGACTAATTTAATTTATACCTTTACTCGTACAGGTTCAACCGCCAATGCTTTAACAGTTAACTTTGGTGTAGGAGGTAGTGCTACCTTTAACAGTGATTATACTTCCTCCGGTGCGGCGAGTTTTACCTCTACTAGCGGAACAGTCACTTTTGCCGCCAATTCATCTACAGCTACGCTAACCATAGATCCCACCTCTGATACAACCATTGAAACCAATGAAACCGTTGCTTTAACCCTCAGTAGTTCAGCTAATTATACTGTAGGAACAACAAGCGCAGTAACAGGAACAATTATTAATGATGATGTTAGTCTTCCTACCATTACTCTTGCTGTTAGTCCAAGTTCAGTCAATGAAGACGGAACGACTAATTTAATTTATACCTTTACTCGTACAGGTTCAACCGAAGGCGCTTTAAGCGTTAACTTTGGTGTGGGAGGTAGTGCTACCTTTAACAGTGATTATACTTCCTCCGGTGCGGCGAGTTTTACCTCTACTAGCGGAACAGTCACTTTTGCCGCCAATTCATCTACAGCTACGCTAACCATAGATCCCACCTCTGATACAACCATTGAAAGCGATGAAACCGTTGCTTTAACCCTCAGTAGTTCAGCCAATTATACTGTAGGAACAACAAGCGCAGTAACAGGAACAATTATTAATGATGATGTTCTTCCCACTATTACCCTTGCCGTTAGTCCTACCTCAGTCAATGAAGACGGAACTACTAACTTAATTTATACCTTTACCCGTACAGGTTCAACCGAAGGCGCTTTAAGCGTTAACTTTGGTGTGGGAGGTAGTGCTACCTTTAACAATGATTATACTTCCTCCGGTGCGGCGAGTTTTTCAGCTACGACAGGAAGTATTACCTTTGCGGCTAATAATAATCAAGCATCCCTAACTCTTAATCCCACAGGTGATACTACTGTTGAATCCCATGAAACGGTTAGCATTACTCTTTTAGATAACACAGCCTATATTAAAGGTACAACGGCGGCGGTTATCGCTACCATTAACAATGATGATGGAGACAATAACAATAACGAACTTATCGGCGGGCCCGGGGCCGACGATCTTGACGGCCAATTGGGAAATGATACGATGATTGGTGGCGATGGTAATGATACTTATACCGTCGATAGTAGCGGCGATTTGATTGTTGAAAATCCTAACGCCGGCACCGATACCGTTAAAACTTACCTTAGCTATATCCTAGGAGAAAATCTTGAATATTTAACCTTACTTGGCATAAGCAACCTTAACGCAACCGGTAACAATCTTAATAACAGCTTGACTGGCAATAATGGTAATAATATTCTGACGGATTTTCAAGGAAACGATACCCTCGATGGAAAAGGAGGAGACGATACCTTAATCGGTGGTGTTGGAAATGATGTTTACATAGTTGATAGCATTCAGGATATCATTACTGAAAATACCGATGAAGGGACTGATAGTGTTAACGCTTCGGTTAGCTATACAATAAGTGCTAATCTCGAAAAATTAACTTTAACCGGTACCGGCAACATTGACGGGGTAGGTAATAATCTTAATAATACTATCACGGGCAATAGTGGTAATAACACTCTAATAGGTTATGAAGGTAATGATAGCCTTGATGGGAAGGGGGGCAATGATACGTTAATCGGCGGCTTAGGGAATGATGTTTACACCGTTGATAGTATCGATGATGCCATTACCGAAAACTTGGCCGAAGGGACTGACAGTGTTAACACTTCGGTTAGCTATACCTTAAGTGCTAATCTCGAAAAATTAACTTTAACCGGTACCGGCAACCTTGAAGGTATAGGAAATAGTCTTGATAATACTCTCACCGGCAATAGTGGTAATAATACTTTAAAGGGAAATGAAGGCAATGATAGCCTTGATGGGAAAGCGGGTAGCGATACTCTTGTTGGCGGAAGCGGAAATGATGTTTACACCGTCGATCATATCAATGATGTCATTACTGAAAATCTGGCCGAAGGAACTGATAGCGTTAACGCTTCGGTTAGCTTTACCCTTGGGGATAATTTAGAAAATCTTACCCTCACGGGTAGTAGTAATCTCACAGGAACCGGCAACAGTAGTAATAATACTTTGACTGGTAACACAGGAGCTAATATTTTATCGGCAGGAGGCGGTAATGATAGTGTTAATGGCGGTAATGGTGACGACACCCTCTACGGAGGGGACGGAAATGATACGATGATTGGTGGTGCGGGTAATGATGTTTTCGACGGGGGAAACGGTGATGATAGACTTACCGGTGGGGCAGGTTCTGATTCGTTCACAGGCGGCGGCGGCGTTAATACATTCGTGATTAATCCTTTAACTGATTCCTTATTAGCTAATTTTGACCGTATCGGCGATCTTAAGATTGGTGTAGACTTGATTGATGGTTCTGGTGCTGTAGGAGCCGCATCAGTGATGAAGTTAGGAGAAGTCACCCAATTAAGTGAAGCCGCCATCGCATCGGTATTTAATTCCACTAACTTCGTTAAAAACGGAGCCGCTATTTTTACTTTTGTCGAAGGAACCACCACGCGCACTTTCCTGGCTCTTAATAATGGTACAGCCGGCTTTAGTGCCAGCACTGATGCAATTATTGAGATTACAGGTTACACCGGTGACTTAACTAATTTAGCTATTATTTAGCTACAGTCTGAACTTCTTTGACTATTTGAACAATATAAAGTTTTTTAAACTTTGTCGGACTTTTCTAGAGCTAACTCCCAAGAAATTTCCGCGACAAGTCTCTTAAATTCAGCTTTGGTCAACCAATATCTGCTATAAATATCGGCTCTCAATAGCAATTGAGCAAAAACCGATTTTTGTTGTAAACAGTCCTTGATCGCCATTCTGGCTTCTTGATGACGTTCAGCTTTCAACTGAGCTATTTTTTGTTGCCGAGTTAATTTGTCCATAATCAAAAAACAACAATTAACTTAGACTTGACAATTATAACAATTATTTCTGATTTCAGGACAGTTATTGCTCCTATTGACATCAAACAACTCAAAAATTTAACTCACCCCCCAAACGAGTCAAAAGTGTTGACAAAGCCTGTAACCCTTTTCAGCTAAGTGTTATACAATTTCAACACAGGAGCTTGTTAAACTGTTGTTGAAGACTTGTTGAAAAGGTGTTTATGAATTGTTGAATAAGCTGTAAAGGATGTATATCAGGACTTATAGCCATTCTTTAACCCCTTTGCGATACACCCTGTAGAGGGGGGGGTTCGCCGATCTATTCACAAAACTTAACAATTAAGTTAATGATAATATCTCTCATTTGTACATTGTAAAATTATTGTCCAATTTTGTAGAATTGTTGTCTGCTTCCCAATACTTAAAAATGGTCAGTAAGCTTATTGCTTCTGGCACGTGAGCAATTTGACCCAAAAGTGGCTCTGACAAAAAGTCTTTGCTTTCAAAGTTTTTTCTCGTTTTGTACAATTAGTGTCCAAGAAAGTTAAAAATGTCCGCGCTGCGCTGCAAAGTCTGTCGTCAAGACATTACTGCGCGAACGCGCAGCGACACGAAGGGTTCGCAGAGGCGGCTACCCTTTGTTTGACTCTTGAAGTGCAACTCAATTCTTGATTAATCGAGCCATAACATTTCTATTTCAGTGATAATCGTCTTTCAATTTCATCTTTTTAAATTTTTATGCCTGTAGCTTGCTTTGCGCTTTGCGCTGCTTCAGTCACCAAAAAAAGCGATCGCTCTCGCTTCTGTGATAATTAAAAGAAAAAAGGACAGCATTTAATACAAAAATTTTGCCGGCTTGAAAAATATTGGACATCATTTATTACAAAAGCCGGGTGTGCCGATTTGGGGGCTATCCAATCGCTCAACTCCTTGATTGAACAGGACTTGAGACTATTCAAGCCGCGTAAAAATCTGGACATTAATTCTACAAAAACTGGACAACAATTTTACAATGTACATCATTTAAGCGAAGACAGCACCTAAAAATAGTAATGCGGAAATATTAGATTAGAGCCCGAAATTAGGAATAACTGGCTAAGGTGGGATTTATGATTAATGATCCGCCTAAATTAATGATTGGAGAGATTAGAATTAAGCCAAAGGGGTGATTAAAGATGAAATTACCGCAACCTGTTATCATTCCTGATGATAAACTCACTAAATACTTGCTAATCTATCGAGAACAAGACGACAAATCCAAATTTCTCTCACAAGCGGGTTTTACTCACGCGAACCCTGAGACATTAAAAAATAGCCTTCTCGAACTGGTTTCAACTACAGAAGCCATAGAAGATATAACCAACGAATACGGGACATTTTATCGGGTAGAAGGTGAAATCATCGGAATTAGTTCTAAAAAATTAGCCGTCATAACCATCTGGTTAAAACGTAAAATTGATAATCAAATTCAATTTATTACACTAAAACCGAAAAAGGAGAAAAGACCTAATGCTTGAACTTTACCAGCGTGTTTCATTAAACCGAGACTTTCCCGAACATAACCTAAAAAAAGGCGATATTGCCACCTTAGTTGATCTTGTCCCCCATCCTACCGATGGCGAAGATGGTTATGTTTTAGAAGTATTTAATGCCATTGGAGAATCTATTAACGTGATTATTGTTCCCTTATCTACTGTTAAACCCTTAAAACCAGATGAAATTTTGTCTGTTCGTTCCTTAATTGAAGTGAAATCCTGAAAGGATTTAACTTTAATTGTTGAATTTTTAAGCAGCCCCCTTTGAGCTTGTTATAATTTGACATAACCAGCCTACATACTTTAGCTACCACAGCTATGCGCTCGATAACAGTGGTCTTTAAAACGGATTTTTTAGTTGTTGTTGATGCCGTAGTTAGACAAAGTTTAAGAGGCTGAATTATCTTTAATTACTGTTGCCCGTAGATAACGCTCATAAACCCAAGTATTAGCGGCATCATTAAGTAGATAAACCCACTCAAAAACTTTAAACGCTCGATTAACAATTGTCCTTCCTTTTTGTGTTAAATCGTAAGTCGGAATAAAACAATCTACTTTTTGACCAATTTCAAATAGGGGAACCGGTTGAGATTGTTTGGTTTCTACCATCTGATTATCATTTAAATTAGATGAATCCGTTACTTCAACGTCATCTAATTGAGCCTCAACGCCGCATAAACTAGCCGCATCCGATGCCACATTACCATTATTAGTTGTGCCAGCGCTGCTGGTAATATGTGGTTCTGAGTGTTCAACAGAGATCGCCTCATGATCACAGAGGCATTCAGTAAAGGGCGGAGTATCCGGTACCGGAGGAGTACCACCACCATCATCATCATCCCCAGTAGTCGGCAAACAATACAGCCAACGCCTGGGGTTAAGTTGAGAACGCTGTTTAGTAATTAGTTGCCGGTCTTCTAAGCGATCTAGGACTGTGTACAATGACCGTCCAATATTAAGATAGGAGTCGATTTCGCTGTAATCTAACCCATGCGGCGCAAACCTCCCCAGTAAATCCAGCACACGCTGTCCCTGTGTCCGCTTCTCGCCGTTTTCATCTCCAAACTCGCCAACGTACTCGAAAATAGTAGAAGATGCCCACAAATCTTTAGGATTGAGCTTGAGAATATGGCAAACGGCTTGACCTTCACGCGGCTTAACTTTTAACCAGCGACGAGGATCTTGTTCGTCGTCAGGGTTGACGGCCTTCAGTTGCCATACGCCCCAAGTAGCGGCTACAATTCTTGCACTTCCTGAGACTTGGTTGATTCCCTTGGCATCAGGACATTTGTTCTCATGATGTATTAATATCCCTGATGCGCCATAGCTACCGATTAAGTTTTTAAGACGGTAAATACTTCGGGCAAACTCAGGGTCTTTCTCACTGACTCCTAAATTATCGGTAATGCTGGTTAATGAGTCAATGATTACCAACACCGGTTGATGTTCTCCCAGTGCTTTGTCTAGGGGTGAGAGGTCGTTGATGTCCAGCTTGGTTATGATTCTTAGATCATTACGGTTAGCCAGCAAATCAAAGCCTTTTGCCCTTAGCCGCCTCTTGGTTGAATTACCAGACTCATCCGAGGTGACTAGCACAACTTTACCTTTGACTCCTGGTTGCTCCCCCAGAACTCGTTCACCTGTTAACACGCCGTAGGCTATGTCAGTCGCCAAGAGAGTTTTACCGGTTTTGGCTAGAGCGGCTAATAACACCGTTTCCCCTACAGGCAAAATACCAGGAACGAGCCACTGCAAGCCCACTGTACCACTATTTAAAAACTCGTCGAAACTAAAATCTGATTGAGCCATTGTTTCTAACTCTTTTTCAGTCTGTTGGACTAAATAATTTAAATCAGCTTTAGACAAGCGGTAATGGCTAGAAATGTGACTTTTCAGTAACATTTTCTCATACGGGTCTAGAGTTTGGACGTAAGCCAAAATCTCCAGTCGCAGCCGCGCTTTTTGGGTTTCTCCTCGAAGTTCCTTTTTAGCGGCTTGGACAAAGTTGTTCTCCCATTGATAGGGATTGATCTTTAGTTCCGAGCGTAGGTGTTCTAGCTTGGCGTTCTGTTGAAGTTCAGTTAAATCAGGGATTTTGAGGATTTGCTTTATTTGAGCAATCGCTCGATTTAATAAAGATTTATCGTCTGAAGCAACATTAAGAGCATTCGCTTGATTGATGATTAATTCCTGGATTTGAGCGGGGGAATACTCAGGATCTTCTAACCATTCGCTTATTTTATAGCTTAAAGATTGTAATTCCCGCTTCTCCCAATGCTTTCTGACTATATTCTTAGCATAGACATCAATATTAGCGGCTGACACCGTTCGCTCAATTAGAGTGCCTAAGCGCGAAAGACCCCCTATTTGCTCTAACACGCCCTTTTCTTCTAACCGATGCTGCATCGTCATCAAATCGGTGGGCAGTTCAGAGCGATACAGTTCTAGGGCGGTTTCGTATATTGTGGCGTGGGAGCGAACGTAGAAATGCTCAGGGGCAAGGATGTCAGCCACGCGGCTTATCGCTCGGGGATCGAAGAGAATGCCGCCTAATATTAGCTCCTCGGCTTCAGGGTTTGCGAGTAATTTATATTCTATTGGTTTATCAATCGTTGTTGTGGTCATAATCCTCCAGTTTTTGTCTATTGGTGGAGTTCCCGTAAAACAGTGGCAAAATCTGAAGGAGTGAGAGACAATAAAATTAGTACGATATTGAGAGGCATGGGAAAGCCTCTGGGAAAATCAGTTTTTGCCACCAGGGGAACCCCGGCTATTTTCTGTGTTTAATCGTTGGGATTGTTGAATTCCCCCAAAAGCATTTGCCTAGTTCCTTTTTTAGCCGAATGTTGCCTATCGAGCCAAGGAATAAGGTCACGCGGAAGTTTTTTAGCTTTAACTAAAGCTGGTTCGATTAACCATTGCTCGTCACTAACGCCTATGGTCGCTAACCAGTGATAACAAGCTTTTGTGTTGTTTCCAAAACCGTATCGACGAGCTAAGTAGGTTATGCCTACGCCATCATATCTGGTGATAGCTCTACCGTATTCATCAACTGGTACTAAGGTTTCGACTCTTTCGGTTTTAGTTACGATCGCATCCGGCTTACCCAAGATTAAAGCAACCATTTCACTTCCATGTAAAGTCGCTATGGCTTGAGTAGTCATGAGTAGCCGCTCTTGGATTCTAGCCAGTTCCACTTCTAGCTTAAGTTTCTCTATTTCTTTGGCTTGGGCGGGAATAATTTCAACGGCCTGTTTGGCAATCCGTTCGCACTCTAAAAAATAACGACGGATTTCTTTCCCTTTTTGTGTTCCTGCCATCATCCCGAATGATTTAAAACAATCGATACTAAGTTTGATCGATTCGCTAGGACGACCGCCAGATGGAGTTTTCACCCATTCGGTTAAATAATCAATTCCTTTTTCAAAGTTATTAAGTAACTTGTTTTTTGCTTTTTGCTTAGTGCTGTAAGCAATCCAATTCCAAGCTTGCTCAAAATCTACAGGAAACGGATCATTTGATTGGATTAGCGTTAAGGCTGTCTGTTGAGAAAATAGCATATCTTCCTTCTACTATAAAGAAATGATTTGGCCCATAGTTTTTGCTCGTCTTGAGCGCAAGGTCTTCTGTTTAAGTTTTATTAAGTCATGAATTTTCGGATTGTTTGATAGAGGTGATCGCTTTTGGAGTAAAAAGAATGCCACCTTTGGCGCAGTTCTCTGGTTTGAGTTAGAGCGAGAATTTGATATTGAACTTGAAGCGGCTGGAGTTCTCCATTTATGGCATTACGCGAATTAAGCTGCGGAAGTACAATAGTAATGTTTATAATTAGATATTTTTTCGGCTTGGTAGCCTCTGTGTGCAAAATGCAGCTTATAAGCAATTGCTAGAAGGGAGTGCCAGCTTTTTTTATTTGTCTTTGTCTAGAAGTGCTGTAACCGCTTTTTGAGAGGCAACTACATTTACAGAAGAGTCAGTAAGTTTCTTTGCCTGAGTATTATCTTTATCAGACGATGAAGCTTCTTCTAAGCTAAAGAAGCTAGATGTGGTTGAAACCTGTGGTTTATCTTCAGAATCAGGAATAAACACAATTAACTCTCCAACTTGGCATTCAAGAATTTTACAAAGCTTATCTAAAGTTTCAAAAGGGATGGCTTTGGCCTTGCCGTATTCCATCTTCTGTACATTGGCTAAAGACATTTCTAAGAGTCTAGCCAACTTATTTTGAGAGAGTTGCCTACTCTGTCTAATTTCTTTAAGTCGAATTTCCACGCTCATACTCTCAATTCACCAACCAATATTTTAACCTACTATTAGTAGTCTATCTATTAAGACGAGTTATCTAAAGAGCGCCAATAGATAAATAACTATCATTTAGCTAACTATTGATTAACCTACTAATAGTTGGTATATTAAGAGTGAGAGTTGTCAGAAGGCTTTTGCCTTACATGGGAATTTCTCATTACCAACCAATAAATATAGGAGAACGGGTCATTAATCCCACTTAAGCCCGCTCTCCTTTTTCTAAAATTCTGTTGAGATTAATTATGACATATACTTTACCGGCTCAAAACAGATCCGATCAAAGTGTTAGCTTGTTGAAAGTTGATCCTTTGCATAAAGAAAGCAACGAATTTACCTACGAAACGCAAACGGTTCAAGTCGCAGGTATCCCCCGCATCGAGTACCGGACACAGCCTCAAGAAAAGACACAAATCTGCATCGGCTTCACCCCGGCTTTCCACGATGGCGACTATGGGTACTCCCAACCTAAATTTGTTTGGGGACAGGAAGTAGCGATCGCTTCTGAATACGAAAAAGCGATCGCTGCTGGAACGACCTCTGAATTAAATTTATACCGTATCAAAGCAATACAACTGGTTGAGCCAACCATCAAAGTCAGAGGTAATGAGCGTTTAAGTGACGAACCCTACTGGCTCTACGGAATTGTAGATCGCCACTGCAAGCATGAACTACGCTGGTTCACGGAAGAGGAATTGCTGCACCAAAGCGATTTAGAAGCTGAAATCGAACCATTTTAGAAATACCTGGGGGAGAGGGGACAGTTCTCCCCTCTTTCACCAACCAATGTTTTGAATAATACCATTATCGCTACGCAGCAGGAATCCGATGAAAAAAAGTTTTTTGCCATGCAAGAGGTAGAACAAACAAGTTTATTCAACGTAATAGCCAAATACTATTTATTGGTCAGTGCAGATAATCGTTACTGGGACGGAAACAACTGGACATCTCAGAAGTACAAAGCCAGACATTACCCAACCTTAACGGCAGCCCAATCCGCACAGCGCCAATTACGGCGACTCAACCGTATTTTTCTTAAATCCCCCACAACAACAATTGAGGCAGTATTATGACTGGCATTTCACCAATTCCTGAACAATACTCGGTTTTGGTCATCGAACCTGAATTAAATTTCATCAAAGGCAACAAAAACGGCTTACTCGATTTACTGATGGTCATCGCCTCGGCTTTATCCGATGGAGGGGCAACCGGAGAATTTTTAGCTCCTAATGGAGATGCCTTTGATGTGTCGGTGCGGTGGTGTTCGACTTTTGAACAATTAGAAGGCAACGCAGGAACTCCCTCAATTCTCGAACAGAACCAAGATTTAGAAGCAATTCTAAGACGATTAATCAACAAATATTCTTTGAGCGAGATTTTCTCTTACTGCTGCACCTTACCGACTACAGGAGAACTTTAGAGCAATGAAAAAGGATAAACCCCCATACATCCATCCAGACGGGTCTATATTGCCCTCAGTCAATCAAATCCTAGACACGACTACTGAAACCCCATCCAAAACTTTTACGCCGTCAGAAGAGAAGAAAAGGCAAGAACGTATGTACCGAGGGAGTTGCTGTCATGCGGCGATTGCCGATCTACTAAGTGGGACTACACCAACCATTGATGAGATTATCTTACCCTGGTGGGGCAGTATATGCGGCTTTGTTGGTGGAGTGGTTCAATCAGAGGCAAAAATATTGCTAAGTGAGCAGCCGCTTATTCATCCTGTATTACGGTACGGTGGAACTCCTGATTTAGTTTTGTCGTGGGATGGGAAAACTACGGCTTTAATCGATCTTAAATCAACAGAAGGAACCTGGAGCTACGATCCTGAAACAAAAAACCGCAGCTATACCCCATATTGGAACGAATACCGAAAATTAGAGCCATCAGAAATTCCCCCACGCTTTTTGACTTGGGATAACGCCAATCCTTATCTTAAACGTGCTTTTCTTCAAGCAACTTTTTATAAGATGCTGACCGAATATCACGATATATCTATTTCTGAGATTTGGATCGTGGTGCTGACTAAAGCTCAGTACCAGATTATTCATCTGCCATCTAATTTGTGGAATGAGTGTTATGGAGAAGCGATCGCAAGGCTTAAAAAGTTTAATACTCAACAACTTGAAAATATTGTGGCTTGAAATGAATGCCACTACACACGCGCCATCGCCCATTGTTTCATACAACTAGAGATTTAACCAATTATGAACAGTATCACTTTACCCTCTTCAATCCGTGACGAATTCACCCTCTTCCCAGATGGCAGTACAAGAACCTCGAGCCGGGGGGCTGCTAGATTAGCCGGAGTTGATGAAAAATCTTTGACAAAACTGGGTCAAAAGCTTATTGAACAAGGGTTTGTTCCTCGTTCATTTTTTCAAGCTGGAATTCCTTTAAAAGCGATTCACATCATAATTCAACATTATGCTTTTGAAGCTGGCTCAAAATGTACACAAAAAGCTTTTAACAATTATTATCAACTAAATAACTTGCCTATTCCCCATCAAAAATTTGCTTCAAATAAAGTTACCAGAGTTGAAGATTTTTATAGGAATAGTTGGGCAGCAAAACTTAATGGACAAATAGAAGTTTCTACGCCGGCTGGAAAAATTGACATATTAACTTCATCTGAGGTCATAGAAGTAAAAAATTTAAAAAATTGGCAAGCTGCTCTCGGTCAGGTTTTAGTCTACAGCGACTACTTTCCTAGTCATAGTAGGAGGATTATTTTAATGGAAAATCCTTCTCCTGAAGGAAAGCGGCTTATAGAAAATCATTGTAGAAAGCTAAATATTATCGTGACCTTCGCTCGATGATGAAGCAGTTTTTAAAATCAAGAAGACCCCAAAGCAAATTTCAATAAAATTTCCCCATGAACCTTGACGAATTCAACGAAGAATACTATCCTTTTTATATAGAAGTTGGTTACACGATTACAGATATTCCCCCCGTAACCGACACAGAACTTGAGCAATTATATACTGACCTAGAAGCTGGACTAGAAGCGGCGGTTAAAAGAGGTTTTTCTGAAGGAAAGGTTAAATATTTTCTTCTTCTTTCCGGCTACGGTTCAAGAATTGCTACCGTCCCAATAGAAACCGATGATTTTGAACAAGAAGTGCCCCAAGAAATTTTTGAGATAGTGAAAAACTATCAGCCACCAGTATTTGAATAAACTTTTGCCAAATAAGGATTACAGACGATGATAGAAGTGGAAACGTGCCTCATAATTGATAGCGAAACTGACGGGGATAAAGACCATCCCAAAGTTCTCGAAGTCGGGGCGGTTCTTTACTCGGTAACGGGGCAATGTATGCTCAGTTGTGGCTCCTCGTTAATAGCGACAGATGCAGATAGCAACCAAGCGTATTGGATTAACAAAATTGTACCAGAAGCGACTCAACTTTGCCCACAGCAGCAACAATATTTTCTCAATTGGTTACAGGCGGCTTACTCGTGTGCTGATGTAATAGTTGCTCATAATGCTAATTTTGATAAAGAAGTAATTAAAAAGTCGACATGGGCACAGAAGTGGGATAAAATTTGGCTATGTACTTATAAAGATTTTGAACTATTTCCTAAACAATATAACGGCAAAAGAGACTTAATTAGTCTCTCCCAATTCTACGGGATTGGAATCAGTTGCACTCACCGAGCCATTGACGACTGTCTATTACTTAAAGAAGTCTTCAACCGAGTCCCAAATTTATCTGAACAGTTTCGGATCGCTCAACTGCCATTAGTCGAAGCCATCGCCCCGAAAAAAATTAATGGGTTAGACAATGAAGCTGTTTTAAGTCGTGGTTTTAGATGGGACCCAGATTGCGCCGCCTTGGTGAAAAAGGATCGGGGTGAAACCTTTGATTTCCCGGTCATCCCCTATTCATCAGACAGAAAGAAGTTTAAAGCGCTGGTCAGTTTCGACAACAGACAAAAAGCATCAGACTGGGGCTTCAGTTGGAAACCTGAAACAAAAACATGGTGGCGGTTGCTGAACCCATACATGATAGATTTTTTCCCCTTCCCCGTTGCCGAACTGCATCCTGACCCCGAAGCCCAAGACCATTTAATCAATGCGTGACGAGTGTAGCCCATGAAACCATACCAGCAACCATCGAGCAATCTGCCCCTCGGTCGGAAATTAAAGAAGAAGCTGCCAGTTAAAGCTATTCGTCCTTTTGGTCAATTACTTGAAGAAAATCTACAACTGTCTCTTCAATTAGAGCAAGAACGTTCTTGAAAAAATTGTCACTCTAATCCGCTTCTTATCAGTCAGTTACAGGCGGAAAATTCAAGACTCAAAAATGAATTATCCTCGTTAGTTTTGGGAAAACTAAACCCCTATCAATGACGATTAACTTCCCTAATTTTTGCCTTAATAAACCTTTTCAATAACTAGAGAGAATCCCATGAGTGTCTTACAAAAATCTATCGAACTAACCGAAGAAAATAATCAAGAGATTCTGTCTCATATTGCTAATCTCAAAAAGCAACTGACTGACTTAGAGCAGGAATTCCGAATTAGAGAACAACTTGCTCAAGGACAGAAAACCGCAGAAAGAGAGGCGCAATCATTATTGAACCAAATCCGAAAATTGTTTAAAGATCTCTGCCCCGTTTTTGACCCTGACAGTTTACAAAACTTGGCAACTGAAATACAAGAGATTGCCACTGAGGTAATCAATAATCATTCTGAGTATGCCCAATCTGGCCGGTTCTTAAATCCACAAGGAGAGGACACTGAACCTACAACTGATGCTCAAAATATTCCTTTAATGGTAGAAGCTTTACCACCCCACGACGACGATAGTACAAAGTTAACTCCGACTCAAATACAGACAATTCTACAAAGTGAACCCGAAACCACCGTGAACTTTATCAAGCAACAACTTGAGATTTCAGGGAAAGCCAAGCAGTTGCCGACCATCGCTCAAAAGATCTCAGAAATTGGTCTAACCCACAAACGACTCAGAAACTTGATACAAGCCGCCTTCCTTACAGCTTCACCCCCCATGTTAACAGGTAACGGTGTAGTGGCGGCTTAAAATTTGTCGAGAGAAGAGAGAGATATTTTCTCTCTCTTCTCGGGAAAATCCATAAATTGTAGGAGAATTAAATAATGTTAGGAAGAAAAGTTAAAGCTAAAACTATTCCGTTAAAACTTCTTGTAAAAATTGCTCGACTTGAAAAAGAAGTAAAAACGTTAAAAAATGAATTAGAGCTAGAACATTCTCAACCGATTCCTTTTCAGGCTCGAAATCGGTTAACGGAACTTAGGGAAGAAAACGAAACATTAAAGAGACGAATTAAAGATTAATTCGTTTCAACAAATATTGGTAGTTAACGGTTAACCGTTATCCGTTATCAGTTATCAATTATCAATCCCAAATTTCCGCTCATGAAAACTTTAATTTATTCCAGCTTTCCCCTTAACTGCATTCCCGACTCGAACGGACGAATTTCTACTCGGCATATTAACGGACAAAGAATTCAACTGAGTTATTGTTCCGGTTGGGGTGATTTTCCCCATTTAGAAATCAGTTTAATTGGCTGCTGGTCGTCCTGGGATAATTCAATAAGGCTGTATCCTGAAAGGGCTTTCTCTCAATTCCAAAAAGTCATTAATTCTTCTGAGCTAATTGTTGGGTTTAATTCTCTGCGCTTTGATGATAACTTATGTTATGCTAACGGGATTGAAATAAAAACTAATTACGATTTACTCACCGAAGTTTGGGCAGCCGCAGGGATGCCAAGGGAGTACACATGGGGCGTTACCCGCAAAGGATATAACTTAAAAAATTTGGTGGCTGCTAACACTAACATCAAACTTTTAGAGAAAAAAGAATTAGCTCCTATTTTCTGGCAGAGAGGGCAACAGTGGGCGGTGGCTGATTATTTAGTCAACGAGATTTTAGCTTTAAAACAAATTTGGATTCATCGGGATAATTTAATCGATCCCATTGAGAAAACTGTTGGACTTCATTTAAGAGGATATAACGCTCCACTAGGTACAGAATCGAGAACGATTATTTCTCCTATTTCTGAGACGGAGATTGAACTCCAAGAGCTTGATGAAATCCCTCTTTAAAAATAAAAAGAGAACTTTAAGAGGATTTAACCATGAGTAATAACCCAGAAATTAACCCCGTTGGACTAGATATTTACTTTCCTTTTTTAGACTTAATGAAGGCCGCTAATTTAGTCGAGCGTTACGGACAAATAGTTATGTCGGGTTATTCAGATAACTACACGAATATTGTCCTACAGCTAAAAGATAGCTCAAAAAAAGAAGAAATTAAAAACCGTTTATTAACTTCGGCGCTCGCCGTTTTTAACTTTCCTCATGGTAGAGAAGATAAACTAAAACTTTACCAGCTACAAACAGGAATTGATCTAATTCCTTTGTTAGAGAAACTCGAACAGGTTCAAACTTTCGAGGAACTAAAAACAATTACGGAAGAGTATCCCTCCGAGCATATTGATGAGTGCTGGATGATATTTGATGACAATACTCTTAAAAAATTAAATTCTTTAGCTCAATACCTTTTTTGAGAAAATTATATTCGCTTGTATGCCCATTCCCTGGAGTTTCGCTTTCTCCTAGCCTACTTTTTCTTTTAAAATTCAAATAAGCAGCCTTAAGCTACCCGATCATTAATCAATATGAACAGCACCATTCCCGCCTTAGCTAAAGCCCAATACCGAGAAATTAGCAATCTCTATCAAAAAACCCCCCTTTACCAACAATTACTCCAGAAATACAATTACCAAAAAGTTAGAGGTTACACTCCCATAAAGTCAGTTTGTTTGGCCAATACGTTTTTAACAGGTGGCAGTGATAAGATTCTTCCGAATAGCTTTTACGAATCTGATATTTTACACGATCCTATTTGGTTGACTGCTGTAGCTGGAGCTTTTGACTTTATTAAAGAAAAGGCTCCCTTTTACTGGGTGAATAAAGATTTAATTAAGTCTCTACTCTCCACCGAACTTCCCTCATCCGTTGGAGAACTTAAAATCCCTTTTAGCCGCGCGATGTTCGTCCTACCAGAGAATTTAATTCTCACTCCTGATCGACTGCCCCTGGAGTGGCTTTATTTTCGCTATTTGCCGGCTGGTTTCCAACAGCCGTCTATTGAAATAATAGATTCAATGGGGCAAGTTCAATCAATTCCTGGTACTACATTAACCGTTGATAAAATTGTTTGGACAACTTCGGTTAAAGGTTTGATTTATAAAGGAATACAGGAGATTACAGAAGGAGAAATCACACGAGGCGAACTCACTATTGTCGAATACCACGATTATCTTAATATTCCCCGATCCGACAAAGAAACCGAGCAACGCTTTTGCTCTATGATTGATGATTTAATCATAAAAATTCTTCTTTATCTACAAATACGGGGTGATAAGATTGATTTATCCGAAGAAAGAGCTTATAGTCCTAAAAATACGAAAAATATCCCCTTAACACCCTCTTGGATTGGCAAAAATTATCAAGCCGCTACTCCGTCAAGTCTTAAGATTTCCCCTTCAAACCATGCCTCTCCTCGCCCTCATTGCGCGAAGAGGCCACATGAAAAAGGTTGCTGTCGGGCAATGCAGAACTGAGCGTAAATGGGTGTGGATCGAACCAACATTAGTTAACTGGTCTTGAACAATTAAATTCTCTAGCCCAATACATGAGGAATTTATCTCACAGTTTTTTGGAGGGAATGACTCTTTAACCGTCTGGGTGATTCGTTTTAATTTTACCCCTAATGCTCTCATCCAATTTTAAATGAAGTTTATTAAATGGAGAATTATCATGACTACACAACTTTTAGAAAACGGACGAGTTGCTGTTACCGAAACCTTTAAGGCAGAGTTACCCCTAATGTCCGCGCAGTTTCATTGGCAAGATGGTAAAGATTGCTCAGATTATGACCCCGATTTTAGTAATCATTTGATGCTATGTAGCGCAGCTTGTGACCTGATCGTAGGGGCGGGTTTCAAACCCGCCCGTACTAAAGATGCCTCTCAAGAAGAAATCAATCAATTCATTGAAGAAGTTTTAAATTTTTAATAAACATGATTGTTAAATCCCATTGCCTCAATTCCCGTCCCTTTTTCCTAATGCTAACTGGTCAATCTAATTATCTCTTAAAACCAGCCTAACAACCCTACACTTCGGCTAAAATATACAATTATGGACTCACCAATAGATCAAGCCGCCTTAAGAAAAGCCCTTAACGCCACTCCTCCCACTTACCCAGAATGGTTAGATGTGGGAAAACTCGTCTATTCTAATCAACATAAATGTCATGGTACAGTAATTGGGTTTTTAGACAGAATAGTCAACATACAAATTAACGGCAAAACTTATCAGGTACAATTAAACTCTTTAAGTGCCCCGACAATCGAGATAACGAACACAGTCGACTTGAGCATCATCGCTCATCCAACCTATCGTGCGATCGCGTCAGAGTGGTCAACAGATTTGAGTGGAGTGAAGATAATCCCCGGAAATGAAGCTGACACTTCACCAATTCCTGATAATTTGCACCCATCTACCAAGAGGGCACTTCTGGCCACAGGAATCCAACAATTTTATTCGCACCAACTATCAGCCTGGAAACAATTAACCACTGGTTTATCCATCACCCTCACCACGCCGACAGCATCGGGGAAAACGATGGCTTTTACCCCGTATAGCTTTGAGTTAGCTCTATCACAACACAAAACCACTTTATTAATTTATCCATTAAAAGCATTAGCCGCCGATCAATATGAAAAACTGATCCGTCTAAATGAAGCCCTACCAGCAAGTCAGCAGTTAGCGATCGCACGATGCACGGGAGACATACCTCTAGAAGTTCGTAAACAATACTTCTGCCAAGGAAAATGCCCTGACATTATATTGATGTCGCCGGATGTCCTTCATTATCAATTATGGAATACCAGCAATCCCAAAATGTACAATTGGCAGGAGTTTTTAAACAGACTCTCGTTGGTCGTCATCGATGAGGCTCATAGTTATATAGGCTCTTTTGGCATACACTTCGCTAATGTCACGAGAAGGCTGAGGCTGGCTTGCGATAATACAGGCAATCCTACTTCATTACAATGGGTAATTTCCACTGCGACGATTTCTAATCCTCTTGAGTTAGCTTCTACGTTGACGGGGTTGCCTAAGAAAGAAATTACATTAATCGATCGCAGTGGTGCATTAACCCATGAAAAAACGTTACTGGTATTAAAACCTCAAGCCGCCCCCAATTTCACCGCAGCCACGATGATCCGCTTTTTATGGGGTTATGGGTTGTCAGGATTGGTTTTTGTTAATTCACGAGCAACAGCTAAAAGTTTATTTTCACACTTGCGCTATCAGATGGGGGGATATTGCAGCGAGATCGAGCTTTTTTACGGTTCGCTGACGGCAGCTAAACGAACGGAATTAATCGGTAAATTAAGTCAAAAAAGAATTAAAATTCTTATAACTACGACCGCGCTGGAGGCTGGGGTCGATTTACCCAGTTTAGATTTCGTTATCATACGCGGAGCCACATCACTAAATAGCCTGTGGCAGAGGGCAGGGAGGACGGGACGCTCTGCACCAGGATTAATTGTATTTATTCCAGATGGCTCCAATCACATAGATTATTATTATTCGAGCAATCCCGATCGCCTATTTGCCCCAGTCGAGAAGATTAAACTTCAGCCAAACTATCCACCGGTATTAGCCAATCATTTATTATGTGCGGCAACTGAAGGGGGGATTCCTTCACAAAACATTTCTAATTATTTCGGTGAAACCTCAGCAGCCATTAGTGCCGAATTAATCAAACAGCAACAATTGTTTTGGGGACCCAATCAGGTTTTAGTTAAGAAAGGTTTTCCCCATAAAAATGTTTCTTTAAGGGGAATAATTGACGAAACGGTCAACCTCATCGATTCGGATACGGGGGAGGTATTTGAGGAGATGGCTTTAAATTTCGCACATCGGGAATGTCACACTGATGCTATCTACATCACCAGTGAGGAAGGAGAAACCGTCATCCGACGATGTGAGAAATTAGATAGTGATTTATTACGGGCTATTCTCAAGAAAGTTGACTTACCGAATAACCGTACTCAACCGATTGTCGAGTTTGAAATATTAACACAATTCCAATTAGACTCACCTAAAATTATTTCCACTGCAATCGTTAAAGGAAATCTTCGGGCTACTTTATGGTGGGGTACTATTTCCGAGCAAGTACATGGATATCGGGAATTCGAGTTAATTTATGCGCCGGTGTGTACCAATCCTAGCTGTACCGATTTTAAACAGCCTCAAAAGGATTTAAAAAAATGCCGTCGCTGCTACCGAAAATTATCCGAGCGGCTAACTCAAAAATTAATCGGCGAGAACCGTTTTGAGCCATTAATTACATCATATTTAGCACCGATTTTAAGATTAGAAGCTAATTATGCTCTTACCTCAAAAATTTTCGATGAAGCCGAATCTCTAAAGAAGCAACTACTTCATGAGTTTGGAGATGCTCAGGCTATACCAGGATTATTGAATTCAATTAATGAAGTCAATCCCGTCCAAGTCGCACTCCATTCGCTGGCTCATTTCTTAGAGAAATCGGTTCCACTATTGTTCTTGGCATCTGAATTTGATGTTAGCTCAGTGGTCGTTGAACGACAATTAGAGCCTGAGAAAAAAAGTAATGCCCATCCAATAATTGCTTATATGTTCGATAGTAACCATGAAGGTAATGGCACAACTGAAGCCATTTTTACCGATTGGGATAACTGTATCACTAAAGCTTACGAATTAGCCAGTGGTTGTGATTGTAATGATAGTGGTTGTCCAAAATGTCTGACATCTCATAGCTGCCCCGAACTAAATGTTGGTTTGCACAAACCTTTGGGTCTTTGGTTTTTAGAACGATTACTTAAGAAATAGCGAATGTTTCCCCTGCGCTCAAAAAAGCAAAAAATAATTAGTAATAAATATAAATTCGCTAATTTCAATAATTTGGTAAACTAAAATAAATTAGAGTTTTGGAGTAAAACAACTATGAATCAGTCCACCAAAAAACACGCACGACGCGGAAGAATTTTTCCCGAAATCCAATGGACACCAGAAGAAAAGGCTAGAAGAAAAGCCGAAAGGGAAGCTTTCCACCAACGTTGTCAAGTAATATTTGATGAAGTCCATACAAAATTAATTGAAGATCATTACGGTTCGTATATCGCCATTGAACCATTAAGTGGAGAATATTTTATTGATTCAGATAAAGAAATCGCTCATCAAAAAGCACGTCAGGTACATCCCAATTCAGTTCATTGTGTTTTTTGTTTAAACGAAACAGGAGCTTGTGGTAATATATGATTCAAGGTCAATTTGGAGAACGAGGAGAACTTTTTTTTCCGATTGATTTGATCACCGGCGAAGGAGAATATTTGCCTGTAGATGCAATGTTAGATACGGGTTTTACTGAGTATCTAGCTATCAATAAACAGGATATAGAAGAACTAGCATGGCCATACTTCGACCAAGAAGAACTGTTAACTGCCCAAGGATTAGCAAACTTCGATATCTACAGGGGAAAAATTGTAATTTCGGAGCAAGAGCTTGAAATTCCCGTATTTGCCGGTGACGCTCTTGAAGAGGTTTTACTTGGATCAAAATGGCTCAAGCTATTCAATCTGATCGCCAAATACCGAGAAGGAGTATTAAAATTAGAATAAAAAAACAAGTGAAAACCGATAGTATTTTTTATCAAATATTCTTAAATTTTCCCAAAAGCTTCTTCGATTTAATTGGAGAAGGAGAAACCGAGGTTGATAATTATCAATTTACTTCACAAGAAATCAAGCAATTATCTTTCCGCCTGGATGGGTTATTTATGCCGACAATAGAAGAAACGGCAAAACCTTTGTATCTAGTCGAGGTTCAATTTCAGCCCGATCCGGATTTATATTATCGTTTATTTTCGGAATTTTTTCTGTTTCTCAAACAATATAAACCTCCCTATTCTTGGCAGATTGTGGTAATTTATCCGACCCGTTCGGTCGAACGAGAACAATCTATCCATTTCAGGGATTTTCTTAGCCTCTCCAGCATCAGGAGAATTTATTTAGATAAATTAGAAGAAGCCGCTAATAGTTCTCTGGGTATTAACGTAATCAAATTAGTAGTAGAATCGGAACAGCAAGCCGTCGCCAAAGCTCAAGCCTTAATCGAACTTTCCAAAAATCAATTAAGCGATGAAACAATCCAGAAAAGCTTAATTGATTTAATTGAAAGTATTATTGTCTATAAATTTCCATTAAAAACTAGGGAGGAAATAGAAGCGATGTTTAACCTCAGTGACTTAAAACAAACTCGTGTTTATCAAGAAGCTCTAACTGAAGGACGGCAACAAGAGGGCTTCAATTTAGTTTTACGGCAACTCAACCGCCGCGTTGGTCAAATATCGCCAATAGAAATTGAACAAATTCAGGCGCTATCAATTGAACAATTAGAAAACTTGGGAGAAGCTTTATTGGATTTTAGTAGTGTAGAAGATTTAAGGCGTTGGCTGGAGGAAAATTAAGCTACAATATTTGCACAAATAGCTAACATTATTTTAAAAGCTCGATTAAAATATTGTAGTATTAACAATAGCGAACACTCTCGTGTCGCTGCGCGTGCGCGGTTTGGTTTTCTATCCATGAGCGAAAAACCCCACAACGACCCCATAATATATAGAGCTTACGGAACCGTCAGGGGAACTTACAAACCCTCCAAAACTGACCCCACAACGGGGACTCTTACTACAGATGACGGTGTAAAATTTCCGGCCATTGTAAGCTATGAAGTCGCTACCTTGTTGGAACATCAACCACAACAGTTTTTTGGACTTGCTTTGTGGAAGTGTTATTTTAAGACTCGTCCCGCCTCGCTGGAATTAAAAAAAGTCGAAACTTCTAATGTAGAGAATCCGAGGCAGCACAGTTTTAGGGCTGATAAATTTCAGGTTGATGGTAGACTTGTCAAAGTCAATAAAGAGAGCGTTACTGTAGAGATTAAATCAAATACCCGTGAATCTGAATCATTTACTCTCACTTTAAAAGGAACTTTTTCGGGAGATAAAGCCTGGCCGTTTTGGCGGTTCAAGCTATTAAGAGAAAGTAAGAGCTACGTGATACAATCAGCGACTAAACTGCCCTTACCCCGAATCGAGAAAGCACCACCAGCACCACCACCGCCCAAAAAAGAGAAAAAAGCCGCGCCAGTTTCACCACCGCCGCCGCAACAGAAGAAAAAGAAAAAAGAGCATTTAAACACCCCTGTTTCTCCTCCTTCTCTCTTTAAAAAGAAAGTTAAAATTTCAACCCCTCCTGAGTCTCCCCCCACACCACCGCCGACTGAAGCTGAACCTAAAAAGAGAGTGTTTAATCTGGTCGACAAATTAAATAAATAAAGTTACTTAATAGGGATAGTAGGCAGCGATTGCTACTCATTGGTATTGTCCCCAAAATGTCTCCCCTATTGAATTTATTGCTTATTAACGATTTATTTGGGCAAAAAAGCTCAATTTGTCGCGCTTTCGCGCCTAATTGTTGACCTTTTACTAATTTATTAACTGATGCAATCAGATCAATGCTTAACATTAACACAACCATTAAATTCTGCCTTGATGTCCTGTTTGCCCATCTCCGTAAAAGAAACAAAAAAAGAAGAAGAGGAAAACGACATTAATTTAAAACTATCTCAATGGGAACAACATAATTATGAGCTTTGGGATTATCAGCATCTAGCCTACTCAGAATATTAAAGGTATAACTTCACAGGATTTCTGAGACAACGCTTCTATTCTTGTTGTGTTAACTTTAAAAAATTTAAAGTTAACACAAGATTTTCAAAAACTTATCCCAATTCTGAGTAAACTTAATCATGAAACCGCCCCAAAATTTAGAAAAATTAATTTCTCATCTCAAGCATTATAAGAAGATTTATCCATCGGTTTATCCCCCAGGAAAATCTTTAATTCGTTTCCATCTTAAAAAGATAGAAAAACAAATTCAAGAATATTCTTGATTTAATTAATTTGCCGTTGAAAAATACAACCGTCGAATAGCCACTGCTCAAGTATTCGGCAAGCCTATAGAATTTAACCCGATCAATTATCCTGGGGTTAGTGTGGTTGACTTATGCCACCAGACACTTAGTTGGGATTTTGTAGCGAGAAAATTAAGCCGCTATGATCTCGAAACAGTCACTCTGGAGATGGGGTTAAGAAAGGAACCTCGTCTTGAAATCAAATCATGGGAATATTACTAGAAACTGAAATCGGGCTGAAACAATCTAATCCAACTGCATTGGCTTCGCAATTACTTAAAATTTGTCAAGTCTAAAAAAATCCAAAAAATATGAGTGTTAAAGTGACATTAATAGAAGAAATTAAAGTCAACAGACAATGGTTTTGTTATGGTGTTCCTACTCTTAAACGATATCCTTTATTATTTAAACTTTTAGGAGTTAGGGATAATCTAACTCCTTTTAAGACAGAAAAAGGCATACCTTCAGATTTATCGGAAGTAGGAAAATTACTCTTGAAATTTCATCAAGACCAAGAAGTAGGTTACAGCTACAACTGGTTAAATTTTGATGAGATTAAAGAACTTTACCAACTTCTTCAGCAAGAACTTTTGAAAAATCGTCATGATCTAATGCTCCCTCAATCCGAAGAAGATTTAGGGTTTGATTATTTGTTCGGCAATGGAATGGATTTCTTGCCTACAGAAATTTTACCAGAAGTAGAGGATGTTCGTTTTGTCTATTGGTTCAGCAAATAAGCAGCGATAAATCAACAACCCAACGTTTACCTTTTTTCGGTATAGCGTTGGGGAAACAAATAACTATTCATTAATAGCACTTTTTTACTCATAATAATTATGCCATACATAATCATTCAAAAAACTGCACAAGAGGGTTATTATTATTTAGATAACAATAATAAATTCTCACCGTTTGCCGAGGAAGCCAGACAATTTGAGATCATAGAAGATGGGAGCATCCCATTTTTGCACTTTAACTGTTGTCAGGAAACTGAAATCCTTGTGGGAGATGGCTTTTAGCTACTCTTTTACAAAAATGGGATGCTCCCAACGGGAAAGGTTGAGCGGCTTGATGAGTGGAACGATAGATAGCGGCTGCTACTCTTGTCAATGAATATTTCAGGCTCAATATACTTAAATAAATTAGGGAAATAACCGAAATGTTGCTTAAATCTCTTAAGGATGAAGAAGTTTGGTACAACGAGGGGGATATAGCCGAATATATAGCCGCAGCCGACTTACTAGGGTTTGAGTACGACTATTGTGAAACCGATAAAAACATTGAGTTTGCGGCTTGGTATCCTGACGAACCAGGAAAATCGGCACTATTTAGGCTAGGCAGGAAGATTGATGCAAGCGACTAACTAGAATTTTCTTAGGGTCAGCTTGAAAATTTAAGTCTCTCTTTGTAATTAAATTGAGCTTTTTAGGCTTTGCCTAAACTTAGAGCCAAGAACGTTTTGACGATTGGAGCCGCCTCCAGGAGACAATTAGCGAGGGGGTAGTGAGCTAAAAAACCCGCGACGACAGGAGCGACGATTGAAACCTTGCTCAAACGGTTGAAGCGTTCTTAAATAGGTTATCCGCTCCAGGGCAAACGCATCTAATTTTTGAAAAGCATTCTGAGTAAAGGTTTCAGCGTTTTCATAAAATTTTTCATGAATTGATGAAATGCTTGCCGGCTATGAGTTCTAGAATTTAGATGCGTTTGCCCTGGCTTGTAGGGCTAGAAAATTTATTTTTTCATAAATAAGCGATCGCATAATTGAACTAACTGATCTGTCTCAAGATCAAGGCAATGAGCCAGCTTTACCAATTTACTATTTTTAGGCCGTTCCCCTTTGGTGATCGCTTTGAGAAATTCAACCGCTTGTGCTTCACCTGCATTGGTCGGAAATTCCCCATCGACTTTAGCTGTAGAGATTGATCTCTCTAAAAGGAAGTTGGCCAAATTAGCCATACTACGACCTTGATGGTCTGCCCATATTCTAAGGTCATCATACAGATGTTCTGGCAAACTCAAGTTTAATCGCTTACTCGTCACGTTAGTCATTAATAAACCTCATTTCTAGCGTACTACTTAGCCCTAATTCTTAACTAAATGTACTCAATAAGTGCTTTATATACTTAATTTGTGCTATAAAGGAGATAGCTTTTGTGGAGTGTCAGGATTATGGACAGTACACCCATCAATTACCAGACCCATTTCGGCAATGCTGAACTAGGATTTCAGGCTAAGGAAACCCTTACTCAATTCCTGTCGTTTGCCGGACGAACATTGGAACAATTGGTTGAACTTGGGGCACAATTGACCTGTATTCGCCATAAATGCACTGAAACGCTTAATATTAAAGAAGGCAAGAAAGCATTCAAAGAGTGGCTCAACAGTGAGGAATTCGGCGGCTCACGTTATCTCGCCGAGTCGGCTATGCGGCTTAGTGAGTGGTTTAATGGGTTATCACATGACTTACAACAGTTAGTTATCAGCAAGGCAAATCACTGGTCAATCGCGGCTTTAAAACAATTACCATCATTGACTAATGATATTGTGACTCAGTTAATTCAGACAGGGCAGCAAACGGCAGCGAGTATTCAAGCAGTTATAAAGAAACCGTCGAAAAAACCCAAAATTAATCCCCTCATTGATATTAATGATTTAGAGCCTGGAGAAACCTTAATTTTTAGTCCTCCGGAACGTACAGGTGATGAAGATTTAGATAATCTTATCGGTTGCCAGGTAGAATTAATAGAAATTCTCAATCCCGATAGCAATCGCCCAACATTACAGATCCGTCATCTTGACGAGCCAGATCAAATATTAGTCTGCCGTCCTAACGAAGTCAGAAAATCCTCTCCATCCTCGACTAATCAATTGGAGGCAGAATTAGCTCAGTTAAAAGAAATTTTAGCCGCACAGTCCGATGAGATTCAGCAGCTAAAAGAAGAACGCGATTATTACAGCAAACAGTTAAAGAATATCGAATCACAACAACAAGAACAAACCAAGGAAAATCAATGGAAAGAAGAACGCAATCGCTTACTAGAGGAAAACCAAGAATTAAAAGAAAAGTTAAGTCAGTTAGAGGAAAAGATTGATTCTAATTCCGAACAACTACAGCCGGGAAATATGACTTTAGAAATCGACGATAAGGACTTATTAATCCATGAACTAACCGAACAACTTAAAGCCTATCAAAAACTTGAATTACCACTGACCGACGAGCAATTATTTGTCGGTGCTAGGGTCAAAGTGATCACCTGTGATCAAGGGTGGGCTGGATATACGGGTATCGTTAAAGAAAGATTAAACAATAATGGTTGGTGGTTGGAATTAGATGGAATAGACAGCGCTGTCCGTCAATTATACAAGGCTGGACAGTTGACTTGGAATTTACAATTACCAACATTTCCTACTGAACAATTAAAATTCACTTCTTACTATGTAAATCAAGAGAACTCATCGAATAAAGTCCTTGCTTCTTTTAGGGATTCATAACTTTAGGAGTTAGGAAAAAACTTTACGAATTAGTCAAGAAATTTCGAGCAAAAGCTATTATAAGCTGAAATTACTTAAGATACTCAAAAATTAGCAAATTTTCTAACTATCTAAGCAACTTTCAACGGCTTTGTAGGCAACATTCTCGGTTCTGGCAAAGGTTTATTCTCGGCTGTCAGCATTTCAACAAAAGCCTCAATAACTTCCTGACCATTTTTGGCGGCTTCCTCGTAAGTTCTACCATGAGTATGAAACTCTTGCCAAGGAAACTCAGGCAAATGAACTAAGAAAAGTTGATCCTCTTGTGACCATTGAATTACCATACTATAGTGATAACTCATGTTTCACCGTCCTCCGAGTCTTCCTGCTTTAGTTTCTTAATCAATTCTAGCTTTTTCAACACTTTTTGAATATTCTTTTCTAAGTATAGCGGAGCATCATCCCCGTCTTGTCCAGGGATTGTTAAGGGTTCTTCAGGTAGCAAAGGATGTTTCCAAAATGTATGACTTCCTTTACCTCGTCCTGGTTGAAGGATATAGCCAACTTTTGCCACCATTGCTTTTAACTCTCTTATTTTCTTTGGCACTATCTCTTTTTGCCACTTAACTCCTCATTTATTATAATCATTAAACAAAGAGTTACGAGAGATTTGCTCGAAAATTTCCCCAACCGAATCGGTTAAACCTTGCCAAGCTTTAATTTCTTCAATTAATTTTTTCAAGTCTCTATGTTCCCAATAATGACTCTCATCCACGACTTCCTCTAAAATTCCCAGTTTTTGAACTTCATCTAATAATAAAATAATTGAAGTATGCGCCCTTAAGAAATTAAGAATACCTCCTGACTCTTGTAAGGCGGCATATTGAGTTTTACAAAAACTTTGAGCTTCCCAGACTTGAGAACCGGGATATCGACAAAGAAAAATTTTTAAGCTTTCGCATCCTTCGGCAACATGGGCTGTCCAACCAATGAAGGCGGTTGGAGAGATTTTTTGAATTTCTCCTTCTGTAATAAGTATTTTAGCCGCACTAATCTTAAGGAAAAATAAAGGATCTGTCGCATCAGTATTATCAAGTTGGGTTTGATTTAATTCTCTGATCGGATTTACCTGTACCCAAGGGAGAGTCAAAGCAACTTGATGTAATTTATCTATTAATTTATAAGCCTTCATGTGAGAATCTGTCTCAGTTTTAAACTTGTAGTGAATGGTTAACCCCATAAATTTTTTTAGCTCAATAAAAACTTGGGTAATTATCTCCTTCATTCTAACAAATTTTCAGGGAGCTATACTCCTAAATTAGGAGCTTACAAGATTCAATTAGTGCTTGAAATTAATCCTATAACTTTTTTGGCGTTGCCAAAATAGAGATGAAAATCATTTTAGGTGACGAATATGACATCTCCAGTAATAGCTACATACTCTTTAGAATTTTCCTTATTTTTAGAATTAGCACCCTCATTAAGAACCCAAGGGGCTAAATTCTACACCGAAGCCGAAGGAATTAATAGAATTTTAAAATTTACCAAGTTACCTTACAAGCTCAAGATTTACTCCCTTTAGCTGAACCTGAATTAATAGATAATGATGATACAACAATAATGGCGATTGAAGAGTTTAATAAATTTAAAGAAGAGGCATTATCTGAAGTCAATTCAGAGACTACGGAAACTTCTTCTTCCCCTCTCTCTAGAATAGAAGAATTTGTTACTCTGATAGAGACAGTAGAGGAAACCTTAACGCCTGTAATTGAAGAAGAACAAATATATCTATCAGCAGAGGAACTTACCAAGAATTACACAAAAGCTCAATTGATCGAGTTAGCAGCTAACAATAATATAAAACTTCCCAAGACAGGAAAAATTTGCAAAAACCAATTAGTAGAATTTTTAGCCGCCCTTATTCCTGCTGCCCATTAATCTTCCAGAACCATTGATTAAAGACCCTGCACTAACAGCAGGGTTTTTTTTGCTCCTTCGGAGGAAATTGATGAAGAATTGACGGGAGCAATAGAATGAATGGATTTGCCGCCGAACAAACATTCCAACGCCTAGTTCACAATTGCCACAAAATCAAAACCTTCAAATTACCCACCTCGAAAGAATTAATAAATATAGCTATTTCCACAAATATTGGCAAACGAAGAATAATATCAGCAGTTCCTTATCTACATAAAGAGTTTGGTATTATTGTCAGAAATCCCAAAACCGAACAATTAAATAATATCATCGACTGGGAGCAAATACCTTCCACTGTAATACTTGACTTAATCTTTGGAATTGATGCCATTGTCAATATATGCGGCTATGTAGTTGCCGTTGATGTTACGGCCAATCCCGAATCTGTTAAAGATAAGGTCGCTAAACTTAGCCGCTTAAAACCGATGTGGTCAAAATTGGGTATCGATCAAGCCTGTGCTTGCTTAGTAACCGATACGGAGTCACCGAATTTATGGTTAATATTAAAATCGGTGATCCGTAGCCAACAAGTAATATCAATTAGTATTTAGGATATCATAAAAAACTCTCAGTAACCACTGATAGTTTATTTTTCCACAGGAGATAAAAAATGCCAGAAAAACTTAAGAAATTAGTCAGTGACATCAGTTGCCAAATCCAACACAGCATTATGCGGCTGTATGGATATTTTGATGAGAAAGGAGATTACCATCATACTAAACCGATGCCCCTAATAATTGTTAGAACTTTGCAGAAATTGGGAAAATTAGTAGCGTTAGGGAATTAGAAATAATTTCACAAATAGGAAAAGATAAGTTTCTATAATTAACCTCAATCGCCTATCTTTTTGGTCTTTCTATTCCTTTAAGTGCCGTTGGCATAAATAAATGTAGTTAATAAGAAGCGAGGGCAATTAAATGAACATTAACCCGGGAATTTCTGAATATTTGGAAAAATTAGCTGAAGAATATTATCGACTAGGGAAGCTACCAGAACTTTCTGAGCAACAAGGAGAGCGTTTAATACAAATTCTAGAAATCGCTGAAGCCAATAAAGAATTTAGCGAGATTTTAAGTGAGATTGATTTGAAGTTAGCGAATGAACTTAATTTACTTGATGAAGAACATCTAACCTATTATGAGCAACAAACTCAAAAATTACAACAAAAGTTAAAAAGAGAATAAAGTTCGTTACTTTTTTTTATAACTCTTGCCGAATTGGATTTTCTCGGCATTTTTTTTGTCTTTATAAATTCTCAAACAATCGCCGTTGGCGTAACCAAGCGAAAAAAATATTCGCTAAATAAAGCTTTTATTAACCGACACATTTAAAAAGAAAACTATGTCAAACTTAATCTTCCCAATCATTATTTCATTAACGGCATTCATCTTTGTTTGCTGCTTTCAATATAGACCACAGCCAACCTCATTTCCCTCTAAAGTTACTAAAAAATCAAAAAACGAACATACTAAATCAACTCAACCTATTATCCCTTTGCTGCCTCCAGCAAGAAAACGAAAACATAATACTACTGAAGTCATCGTTAATAATGTTATTATCCCTCCTGCTGCTCAAACAATTGCCTACTTAGCACCAGCTAAAGTACGTCGTCATAACTCAAGAGCAACCATTATTAACCCTACATTGGTAACGGATGCGGCACAACTCGCTCAACCTCAATTATCCCCTAATGTTACTCTTAAATACCTTAAGGAATACATCAAGGAACATAATTTACAAGCGTTCATTTATGAACGTTTAGGGAAATCCTACAGTAAAGGGAAAAAAGAAGAACTCCTCCGAGTTTTAAACCGTTAAAAATTATCAGTTATCAGCCATTAATAATTAATGGTTTATAACTGTATCTAATTAAGTTTAAGAATACGGCGCTGCCGAAAAATCCTGAAAAATTTAGGAGAATTAAAGCTATGACTACTTCTATCAATTTTATCTCTCTAGTAGGTCGTGCCAGCAAAGACCCCGAAATTAAATATTTTCACTCGGGGGCTTGCGTTACCAAACTAGATATTGCCGTAAAACGAGGCAAGGATGATGAACCCGATTGGTTCTCCCTTGAATTTTGGGATAAAACTGCCGAAGTAGCCGCTAACTATGTCCGTAAAGGCGGACTCATCGGAGTACAGGGTGAAGTGATCATTAATTTTTGGAATGATGAGCAAGGAAATTACAGGTATAAACCAGTTGTTCGTGTCAATAATTTAGAATTATTAGCATCGGCTAAACAAGATACCCCCGTTGCTCCTCCAAATAATGCTAATAGTAATATTCCGATTCCAACTCCTGTAAAAACCAAAGCAAAAATCAATCCAAATAATAATTGATTTAATCACTTCTAGGATGTCCGCACGTCCTAGGGGTGATTAAATGAGCGCCATTCGGCGAGAATTGGTGAATAATTAATAGAAAGTAAATATCATGAATAACTGGCAAATAACCCTAAGTTTAGTTGAAATTCATTCCTCGTTTAATGAGGAAGGAAAAATCACTCTGTCAGGAACAGGTAAATTTCAATATTATGATAACAAAGAATGGATGGAATGCCCAATCTCCTTCAAAGCATGGGGGAATGCCGCATTAATCATCGATAAGGTTGGTATCGATGGGATGGTGATGGTATCAGGAAAATTTAATTTATTCAAGAACTCCGATGAGCTAAATCCAAGAATGATGTTAAATGTTGAAAGAGCCATTCCTATTAAGGTAGATTTCGAGGATGTGTCGAATTTGGAGCTAATTTCTGAACCCACATTAATTGCTGAACCTATTACAACTGTTGAACCGCAACGTGAATTGGTAGCAGTTAACGCTAATAATAATGGTCATCAAAAACCCGCTCCCGATGATGATAAAGATTTAGATAGCATCCCGTTTTAAATAAATAAATCCAGTCCTCCTATGGACTGGTAATTTTTTTTTGAAGAATTCCCTTTACATTAGTTTTTATTAAAGATCGGTTAACTCAATTCGGCGCTGCCGAGAAAAGATGAAAATTAACCCAAGAAAAAACCTGATGACTAAAGCGAATTACGATGATCTAATCGTCCTCGAAACTTTCATTGATTACATTAGCTGGAGTTGGAATAGCAGCCAAGGCGTATTGGAGGGGCAAGTATCCCTGGAAATCTTCAAAAAATACGGGAAAAACTTTACTCAAAACAATGAGGAAATAAAATGGGCAGCGTCAAAAAGAGATAGAATAATCATATATACAGCTAATTACAAAATAATTAATTATGAAAATCGAGTAATTATATCTCTTCTAAGTATCAACGAAATTTTTAGAGGAGATCAAATTTTACTATTTTAAATTAATAAAACAAAAGTTACTAATAATTTTAGTGGCTTTTGTTTTTAGTTAAATTAGGTAATATCTCTGGCTCTTTCGGAGAAATTGCTCAATAAAAGTGATTACAAAAAAAGAAAACGCTTATTTTTTTGATAACTGATAAAAAAATATGGCTTCGCCAAAAAATTATGAATAAATAATAATTAGCTCTAGAAACTATGAAAAGTAAATTATTAAATAATCATCGTACAGCCGTCACAGAAACTTTTTCAATAACAATCCCAGTAATGCCAAATCAGCATTATTGGCTTGACGGCTCAGATTGGGAAGAAGATTATCCTGGGAGCATCGATTATTTGATGCTATGCTCTCCCTGTGGCGATCCTCTTTATGATTTGAGAAAAAATGCGTCTCAAGAAGAAGCTGAAGCATTTATCAGAAAAGATCGAGAAATTGCGTCCTATTTAACAATTAAGACTCAATAAAACAATATGCCTTTTTTAATCTTACGTGATCGCTACAGTTAAAGGTAGCGATTATTTTTTTCTTGACAACGGAACCTTTTTCTGAATATAGTGAAATTTAGCACCATCGAATTCATGTTTGGCTTTCCGCACCACCCTATTGCCAAACGCCACCCATCTGTAACTTAAAAATTGACCATTATCGCCCCTAGAATAATGGTCAAATAAAAGTAAAAAATTTGGCCACAATTACTCAGGGAAACCTAAGCGTTTGCGTCTTTCTGCTCGCTCAGTGCGCTCACTTTCTCGTATTCGCTCGGTATAGCTAATCCCAAATTGTTCTTGCCAATATTCTTCGGTTTCACGCCATTCTTTAACTTCATCTTCTTTACCCGTTAGAGCGTGAGCCACCCCGGCACTATCGAAATCAGAATCCCAGACTCTTCTTTCATACTCCCGACGGGGTTTGCCATCAGGATAATAAAAAAACTTTGAAACACCCCAAGTGACAAAGGGATATTCCCATTCGGGAAGAAGATTTTCATCTTCATCGTAAAACTGTTTTTCGTAATCATCTAATCTGTGATTGGGATTTCTACCCATATCTTTCTCCTCAAAATAAATATAATTTTTTAATTAAATTATGACGCTACAGATCAAACACATCGACTTAATATCCGGCGAATACATTGCCAACCCATTCCAAAATCAACGCCGTGAACAACCTTATTGGGTAGAGAAGCTTGAAAATACTTTATTAGAATCATTCTGTCCCGATATCCCCTTAAGTGTCGGTCATTTAGACGAATTTTATATCCAATCTAATGATCCAGATAAGATAGCCCTTGCTGAAAATATTCTCAAGAATCATCCCGAAGGACACAAACTTATCTTAGCAAATGGAGATCGCTTCTTTTATGCGCCAGCCGAATATGAACCTATTATCAACGAGATTCTGGGAGGATTGGATGTAGAAAAACCCGACCTAAAGAATAGGGGTGCTTATTCATCACTGTTAACATCAGACCAAAAATCTAATACATCACGGACTGCTACCATTCTAATAGTTGACGATGAAACTGGTGAAAACGGAGGCTTTTTGGATGAGCAGGATGCTTGGAGATTGACGGGTGATTGTCATGGAAAAATGTCACCCCTCTTTGCCACTGATGTATTTGGAGCAATGGATAGAGCGATTCAATTTAGAATAGGGTTGAAAGAAGATAAATTTATTGGTAAAGGAACTTTAACCCCCAGATGGCTTGATGAAGATGAACATGAACATTTCCGAACTCTCAAATTTACTGACCCCAGTAACGTACCTCAAATAGACCTTGTGCTTCCCCTGTCTTCATTTAAAGGAACGGCCAAGGGAAATATCAAACCTGGTTTAATTACCACAGAAATTGTAATTACAGAGAAAGATCGTTCTAAAGGAAAGAGAGAAAGAGGCTCACTAATTTCAGCATCGCAACCCGTACAGTATTACACCGAAGCCCTCAAAGATACTACACCCTTGCTTAAAGAACGTTTAGATGAACTTCTTGCTTCTTTAAAAGATCCTCGTCTTCTTGAAGAATTATATACTCAAGCCCAAATAGGTGATGAAGGGGACTCCGAACTTGACTCCGAACAATTTCAGGATTTAATAGCCGAATTAATCAAAAACGATGAACATGGACAATTAAGGGAAACCGAGTTTTTTAAGAAGAAGTTGGAACAATTTCAATCCAAACAGTGGACTGAATCAGCAATAGGAAAATTTGTTAAGTTTAACCGGGCTGTTGTTATTCCTTCTAAAGACTTAGGACTGGGTGAACTTTATTGGAATAATTATAAGCCCGACGAATCAATCATAGGGTTTCGCTCTCCTATGATTGGTAAAAATGGATTGAGAATATCGACGAATATTCCCGTAGAGGAAGGATTAGCCCCCGATGGAACTCCTCTAGTTGGTGTTCTGGTAATCAACGATATCTCCTGGTCCAGGCTGCATCAACAACTAAACAATGAATTGAAAGAGGCGCTCACCACCCATCCCGACTCTCAAATCCAACTCCAGCATATTCTCGAACAGTTACCCACTGCCCAACAATTAAAGGATTCATCGGGAAGGGAAAGAGTTACATTAATTGATAGAATCAATGAAAAAATTCAACCTTTTATCGATACTGGTCTAGAATTAACCCCATTACCCTATGAAACCGACAATGAAGCAGACGGGATGGATTTTGACGGGGACACCTACGGCTTTGAACTGATACATAATTATCCCCATCTAGCTCAAGCAGCAAGACTTCACGCACTCAATCCAGATATCCCGATTAAAAAGGAAGATAAATTATCATTCGACCCCAATTGGTCATTTGAACGGGTAGCGTTATTTATGGCCAACTCACCAGTCGGGGTGATCAACAATCAGGTGACGACTGTTCAATCTTTCAAAAATGAACTCCAGAGTATAAAGGACTACGGCAAACCGCAAAGGCAGATAGAATATGCCCAAAAACTAGCTCAGAGCGCCAATAAACAAATCTCCTGCGAGAGTAGGAAAAAGAACCCGCGTCCCATTCCCGAAGTATATAGACAACAAATTTACGAAATTGCCAAAATCGCCACTGAACCGATCACGGTTGAGAGTGCCGCTAAAATATTTGACCTAACTGAGCAAATCTATGATGAATTGCTCATTGAAGCGCAATATAACAATCAGATAGCCGTCGATATGTTCAAGAGCGCTCGTGCCCCCTCTCTAGATAGAATACGACAGGATAAAGGTGCATTATCGAGAAAACTAGAAACGATAACCGACAAGAAACAGCAGGGGTTGTATGTGGGCGATCGCACCCTGAAGGCAACCGGTGTAACACCCGTAGAGTTGATGGCGCATTTAACAAATGCCTCCTACCAATCTCAATCCCTTGAAAGCCGTCCGTTACACCAATTTCGTGCTTTCTTTCCGGATGACTTCAGTGAGCAACAGCTATTGGAGGTAACGGAGAAGAAAAATGAATTCGACCAACTGTGGAACTTAGCACAAACGTTGAGGAGGGAGAAGGATTCAGAACCGGGTCCCGTATTAAACTTTACTACAGAAAAAGGTGAAAGGGTTAGACTAACCAATATCGTCCCTTTCGACACGATTTCCCATTTTGCCCCTTTAAAAGAGCATCTCTTAAATGTATCTTTCAAACTCAATGATGACCCTTATACCCAGAAAACTCATCAATTGCTGGCGACGACAACTATTAACGGAGAAACTATTACCCTAGGGACGCTTAAAGAGTCAGATAGGGAGAAATTACGAATTAAACCCAATACGACAATAAAAGGTACAGGTAAACTGGGACAAGCACTATCTGAAGATGAAATCAAACTCTTATTTAATCAAGCCTTTGATGGGGCTAGGGCATGGAAGGAGTCATTACCAACTGAGCAGGTAGGGCAATACTTGGCAGCTACGGCAGAGATGGCCTGTAAGGAAGTTAAGGATGTGCCTAACCCTCCCAATACGACTCAGAATTTCCTATTCTCCACCTTTGCAAAAGAGATAGCCGAACAAAGTAAAACCTTCCAATTGGATGAGTTCTTAGTGGAGGGTTTATCTCAATACAATAAAGTGCCCCCCGAATTGTTAAATAGCGATGTGCAATTGAGAGTATCTCCCCAGACTGTAACCGATAAAGATAAGCAACGGATACGCAGAGGATGGGAAGTCTATAACCCAACTGATGAGCAATGGTACTCATTCGGATTATCTTCGGAAAAGGGGGCACAGCTTCCCTTGGGGACAACTGTAAAGGGAACCCTTACGGGAAACAACCCGACGACGGCCACACTTGATCTTACCACCCCATCAATACGAAATAAACTCAAGCCCTTCCTAGATGGAGGAGGACAAATAGTCTTCGGACAGATTGACAAGTATGCCGCAGCCGGCGTTGTCTTTAACGGTGAGAATAAAACCTTTACCCTCAGACGTTTCACTCCTTCGGTCGAGTACGTCGTCACACTGGGCGATAAAACGCTCGGTATTGTTGACCCGGCATCATGGGATAAGATAGGCAAAACAAATTCACATAACGCCACCATTACGACTTATGGGAGTCAGAAGGGACGATACGCGATCGCCACGACTGACAACGGGGATAAAATCAAAATCAATAAAATAGCCTTCAGGGGACACGATGACTTTAAGGAGCAGTCATTCGTCAACCACCAGGTTAAATTAAGCATTAAGACATCTAATAGTAAAGAGGAATTAGGGGTTGAGACGATAATTGACGGTTTACCTCAAATTATCGGAGTAATAGGCAATCATCGGGATCAGAAACCCGGACGACTTGCACTCATCAATAGCAAACTGCCCCTGGATGGATTGACAATTGAAGCCGCCATCACATCTCGGTTGACCCTAGGATTGGTACAGATCAAGCCCTTGACTATACAATACCCGAAAACTGGAGAATGGGTTAAGACCGCACAATCATTGCCGGACGAGCAAAAACCCTCATTAAATAAAAATGCTGCCTATTTCCTCAACCAACTGTCCACACATCCCACATTATTATCATCAAATGAGGAGAAATGGCTATTTCCCAATGGAAAAGAGGTTAATTTACCAACGTTTAAGATAACCGTCGATATCCGTAAAGCGGGTGCTGTTGAGAAATATCTAACCGATAATAAAATTCCTTTTGCCATTACTTCATCATCATCTGAAAAAAAGCGATCGCTGATTTCCTTAGCTATGGTTGAAGGCGATTTACCCCCAAATATTTGGAATAATTTAGAGGAGAAATTTGGCAAGGTATTGAATGGAGATGAATATCAACAGAAATTAACTGAGATACTCCCCTTCAGTAACAAAGTTCGCCGAATATTTAGAAAGAGGGAAGAACTTAAGCCCTACCTGAAAATAAATCCGTTGTCGGCGATCACTACGGGTCAACCTGGGAAGATCGAGCAATTAAGTGAGGATAATAAAGATATGAATCAAGCTCTTAACTCTAATAATGAACGAGAAGCTGCTGAAAAAGAATTAAAAGATCAATCGCCGAATGAACCTTCGGCTGATTCTAATTCCCCACCCACCGATGATAATATAAATAAAGAAAAACCTTCTCTCAATTTACTCGCTCAAGTTCTCATCAGTTCTGACTCAAAAGACCCCGTTTTGGCGGCATTAACTAACCCGACTGAAGCCGCACATTATAAAGGCAACATTAAATCCCATTACCCCGTCAGTTTTAGGGATAATCCCCAAAGGGAAGCCATCGGTAAGAATCATCACGGGTTAGACAATTATAAAGCCGAAAAATACTTCAGTGACAAGGCAGCCGGCGTTCCCTTCATATCTGCTGAGGATGCTTATAAACACTATGCTAAATCCCTCAATAGCCAATCTGAGAAAGAGGCATTATTGACAGAGATAATAGCGGCTAAATTGACGCAGTATCCCAAACTTACGGTAGAAATTCATAAACGGGGTGGGGTGGAATATCTAGAACGAGGTGTCTATCAAACCATTGGGAATAATAAGGAATGGGAGGGTACAGGACGTGAAAATGGCTTTATACGCGCATTGATAGGAGGGTATGAAAAAGCGATCGCACTCAAGGAAACCTTTTTCGATGAACGAGGACAATTGAAGAAACCGGATAACCCAGGCATTTTAGTACCCCTCGGGAAAAATGATTCTGTTGAGAAGAACCGAATTAAAGATAGGGAGATGGCGGCAATAGCCACTCAGTTTATAGGCTTCCCCGTCGATAAGACGATGGATACATCCACAAAAGATTATCAGGCAGCCTGGAATCTATTTGACAGGGCGAATACGGGGAAATATACATCTGACGATCTCATCATGGTATCCGGCAACGTACCGAGGAATAATAAAAAGGAAATCATTACCCTCGAACAAATACAATCGACCTTTGACGACAAATATAAACCATTGTTAGATAAAGCAATCGCTGCGGGTTCGGGGTTCGTTGTTGGTGATGCGTCAGGTACGGATCAACTCATACAAGCTTATTTAACCGAGAAGGGCTACCTTCTCAAGCCGAATGAAAGAGGGTACATGGAAGCCGTCTTACCTTTACAACAGAAAGCGGCTATTGATGAACCCTCACCGGCGTTGGTGGATTATATAGAGTTAATGCCGATTTTAGGAGCTAACGAACAAGAGAAATACCGGGCATCTTTGATGGATAGTGTTAAAGATTATCAAGGTATCGTCACTCAATATTATGCCCTACACGATTATTTACAAATGAAGGCAGATAAAATATTTTCAATTGACCCAGATTTAGCCCCAATTCTTGAACAACAATCAATCTTACTGCAAAAATTCACATCGGACGAGTCGGACATTTATCCGAATTTTTCCAAGCTTTTTACCGAAGACGGTAAAGATTTTGACCCCCTTAGAGATAAGATAGATTCGTTATCTAAGCAATTAAATGAGAATATAAAAGAGGAAATTAAAAGCTATAGTGAAGAAGCCTTAACCGATTTGAAAGCTGCCGCTTTTAACTTCTTTAAAGTTCCTCCCCAGTTAGATAAGGTCAACGATATCTATGAACATATCTTACAACAAACTGCACCGGAAATACAGGATTATTGGAAGAAGAAAGAGGTTGAACCGAATATTGAGAATAATACGGTTACAGTTGAAGCCACTCCTACTAAAAAAATAACTCTTCATACGGATGGGTCAAGTTTGGGAAATCTCGGTCCCGGAGGATGGGCTTATGTTATCTCTGATAGTGAAGGTCAACAATTAGCTAATAATGGCGCAGTTCCCAATACGACCAATAACAGGATGGAGTTAACCGCAGTCATTGAAGGGATTAAAGCGGTTAAAGAGAACTATAAAGATATATCGGATATCCATATTGTCAGCGATTCCCAGTATGTTTTAAAGTCAATAAATGGAGAATGGCAGAAGAAGAAAAATCAAGATCTATGGGAGCAATTTGATAAAATTAGCCAAAACATTAATCTAACCACAGAATGGGTTAAGGGTCATGATGGTCATGAATTTAATGAATTATGCGACGGGTTAGCTCATAGTGCGGCTAATGATTTACAGAAAACCCAACGTCAAACAGAGTCAAATAAAGATATTACGGTTGAGGCACAGAGGGTTACTGAACCTAACAAGGACACACCAGATAAGTTAACCGAAAAAGTAGAGGTTGATGTCTCATCTAATGGTCACAAAAAGCCAACCTATAGTGATGATGAAGCTGTAGTCATTTCAGAATCCCCCAAAATTACACCATCTAATGTGGAGAAGGAGACTCCAGAAATTACATCTACCCCTGAAGCTGTTGTACAACCATTAATACCAGAAGTAGCACCGCCAACTGAGGTAACAGCCGCATCACCCAATAAGGCAACAGAACATCAAACCTTACCTACGGCGGAAGATTTGATAGATATTCATCTAGACAAACAATATATGCCCGAAAACATTTCTATTCAACAAGTGAGAACCTCTCAGGTTGCCCCCGTATTGATGGCTTTATTAAAAGCCAAGAAAATGACCGATTCCCCCGAATACTCCTACAACCCGGAAACCAACATTGCTCAATTCGTGGGGGACAAGAATACCATTTCCTTTGACGGGACTTATTTGAAGATGACAGATAACGCAACCGGTAATGAAAGGATGGTTGCCTCAAGAACACAAAACGATATTACGGGAGATATGAACTGGATAGCGCAACCCTTACCCCATAAGGGTGAAGGGTTAACTGAAACTCATGTGAAACGCTACAACAACCCAGATACTATTGCCCTCATTAAAACTGTTATCTTTGAAGCCCATCAACAGCAGCAGCGAGAGCAACTTCAAGTTCAGAATGAACCACAAGAACAATTAGTATATGCCAATAGTAACGGAAATGGTCATGTCCGTAGGGGGGAGAAGGTAAATACTTTATTTGACTTAAAAACGTTAATCGCTTTCCAACAACAATAACTTATCTTGGAGCCTGACATTATGACAGTAAACGCAGAAATACAACAACAAAGAACCAGCCAAATAGCACCAAATTTAATGGCATTATTGAAGGCTAAAAAAATCTCAAAATCTCCTGACTATTCTTACGATGCCCTACCGAATATAACAATTTTAACTGATGAAGAACACCTTATTACCTTCGACGGTTTTTATCTCAAACTGTTGGATAGACAAACTGGTAAGGAGAAGATGATAGCGACGGGAACTCGTAATCAAGAGACGGGGGACATTGATTGGAAAGCTCACTCAGTCAGTCTTGGCTTGAGCTTAGAAGATGTTGAAAAATACGACAATCCGTCTTTAATAGTACAGATTAAACAAACTATCCTTGAAGCTTACCAACAAGAGCAAAAAATAAGTCTAGATAGAATTAATGCTCTAACAAAAGGTGATTTAAATTAACGCGACTTAGACAAAAAAATATCAAGAAAAGAGACCAAAGCCTTGTCCAGTTTTCCTTTTTCCTTTTAGCTTAAGCGAGATTATACAAGAATTTAGGTTAACATGACCTCTGAGGGTGAACTGAGATGATTTTTAACGTTTTCTAGTAAAAGTTGATACAAAAAATGAGGTGTTTTTTGATTAGCTAATTCTAGACTATTTTGATAAAGTTTACAAGCAGATTCATCATTAATAATTCGATAGTGAATTGTTTTTGTCCATTCTGGTGCAGTGATCATTAATTGAGGGATCACCTCAATAAAAGCTTGTATTTGTTTTTGGGGAGCAAAATCTTCTAAGAAATGCACCAAACTAAACATCATTTCAGGATGTTCACAGTTATCATCTAAGATGAGATGTAAGTTTTTTAAATTGTCATCATTAGTGTGTTTTGCCATTTTTTCTAATGTTTCCTCAAATAAATTAATTTCTTGAGGTGTTTTCATTAAACGATTTTCTTGTAAGATTTTTATTAAATTCATGGGGTTGTTGCTCCTTAATCAAAAAAGGTTAACCAAGTGGTTTTATTAAGTTCAATGAGTTCTTGTAAACGCTTTCTAATATCGGCATTATATAATTTTTGACGTAGATAAATAGAGCGAATATCCCAGACTTCTTGCGCTAAGGTCTGTCGAGGGGAAAGGGTTAAGTCGGGACTTTTACCATAAGATAACGTTTGACGATGACGACCTCCTTTTCCGGGGGATAAATGTTCCATCATGATAGCAATTCCTTGAAGAGTTGTGTAATCTTTGATTTTCGCTTTCATGTAAGCGTTGGATGGTACATGATGAGGCGTTAAGTTATCTCCTCTACGACCGAATTTTAACAAGTCGCCGTATGTCCCGACTTTTCCTTCTCCTGTAAGTAGTTTAAATTGAGTGATCTTGTCTCCTTATGGTTATTTTAGGGGATAGGTTTATGATACAGGGCAAACGCATCTAATTTTTGAAAGTAGGACGGGATAACTCGCGCCGGAGCGCGAAGGGAGCGAGGCGAAGCAACCGCGCAGCGACACGGCGGGGAGTGCTGATCATTTGTACTGAAAAGACAAAGTCTTTACTATGTTCAAAACAAATAGCGATACCGAAGGGGCGCTGCGCGTTCACCACCTTATTTTTTCTTTTTATTCCACCGTTTTGTGTTTTTATTTCTCGATTGATAGGTCATTTGCTTAAAAACCCCCATCTCTTCCAGATATATCTCCCTCACTTTCCATGATGCCATGCGTCTAGCATCCGTAGCCGTCCAACAGTTAATAGGGAGCAACTCATCAATATCATCAAACGCCTTCAAGTAACTTTTATTAGCAGTGATATCAGCAATAGTCTGAGCAATACATTTACAGCACTGATGAGGATGGCGGACTATTTGCTCCTCAGCAAAACGAATGATTATCCAATTGTTCTTTAAGAAATAGTCGTTTCTACGTTTATCCTTCTCGTCATCTATGCAATGATGAGGTCGCTTACTCTTTCCCTCATAGGGTTCATCAATCTCTATATCGATATGTAATCCTGTAGTAGGGTCAATATAGACAATATCGTGACTATATTTAAACTGACTATTGTCCAGGGGAAACTCACCCCCAAAACTAACCTTATTCCCAAAATAGCTTACTAACACCTCAAAAAACTGTTTTTCGCTGACCCCCTGTTGAGCAAGGGACTTTCCCGTTGGCTGTAACACCTTACCCTGTAGCAACTCCCTTAATTGTGCGGCTCGAACTTTGGGGTTAACGTTACTCTTGCGTTGGTGATACCGTTGCATCAACCTCTGAGTTTTCTGCCATTTCTCCATTTTTAAGGTGTAATCAATCTCTTGCTGCCTATAATACTGCCTCATCCATTTCTTTAATATCCACAGTCCTACTACTACCCCGGCTATCCCAAGCATCACTAAGATAAAACTGATAAGGCTCCATTGCGCCTTGATTAAAATGAAGATTATTAGCCCCAATATCGCCCCCATAACACCCCATAACCAAGGCGAATTGATGAAACGGGGTAAAACGACGGGTTGCTGTCTTTTTGGCTTAGAGTAATTGGGTAATCTGACTTTTTGGGATTCTAGATATAGAGCGATCGCACTGGGAATAATGACAACCGGATAATGCAAACGATTATAATTCCTTTAAACTTCTGAAATTGTAAGATTTAATTGGTGGCAATAAATGTTATTAGCTAATTTTATCACCAACTATTAAAATAATTTTATAAACCCCAAAATTCAGTAAACTGTAACAGCTTATAACCCCTACTGCTGCCCAAAAATAAATTGAAATATCTTCGTCTTCAACAGCCTTTATGAGATATTGTTGATAAAAATATTTTAGTCTTCCCGCTAACCACTTGAGCAAATTATAAATGATTAGAGTCGCCAAAGAAAATATCAGTAATTTTGCAATCATCACTCAAAATCCCATTGTTGTTGAAAAAATTTAAAATCAACTCTTTTCTATTTTAATTCTTGTAAGGGCTGGTGCAGCCTAACCCCTACAAGATTTTATTTAATCAATTAGACGGTTTATTATCTCCAATATTCCAATCCCAAACCTTGTAATACGGTTTCCAATAAACCTTAAAGGTTGAAGGAGACCGGATCGCCAAACCATGTGGGATAATAAATAGTGAACTAATTAACAGAGCTTGTAATATCCAATTCCTCGGCGAAAGGATAACTAAGCCTTTTTCATTAATTGAGATCGGCCTTATTGACTTTTCGTTTTTTTTCATTTTCGCTCTCCCTTTGAATGTTCCTTGCAAGTTGATCAAAGAACATTACAAATAAAATTTCCAAAAACAATTTAGAATACCAAGGTAAATCGTCGTAATTAAACGGACGAATTGAGCTATCAATTGAAGAATCCGTTAATTCGATTTCGGGTTTTTTCATCTTCTTTGTCCTCATTTAATATTTTTAGTTTTTTTCAAAGCCAATCAATAAAAAGCTAGGGAATTATTTTGAGAAAGTAAAAAAAAACCGACGGATTAATTAGGTAAAAGTTTGGCTCTAACTGAAACCCAGACTAGCCACCCCACCTAAAATTAATTAATAAAACTCCGATCACCCCAAGCCCAAATAGAAGAAAAAATTCGCTGGCTGAAGGTTGCTCAATTTTTCCCTTAAAGTTATTTTCGTTTAAAATCATTAAAATGACGAAAAAAATTAGAAGAAAAATCGAGGGAGTTAACAACTGATCTAAAGCATTAGAGGGAAAATAGTAGGATAGCCAGTTATCAAGATTTCGTAACTGATTAATCATCTTTTTTGGTCTTGAATGCGAAGAAATTTTAAAGCATTAATATTTTCTTTGGCCGGGTGGCACTACCCACAAAGCGCAGAACCCTGATTGTACTTGAGTTCCGCCTAGGGTTAACTTGACTCCCAACTTATCCATGTCAGCAATACATTTACCACTATCAAGGTAAGCTTTATTCCACTCGTATAAGTTCTTAGCCGCCCTACCATCCCTTGAGAGTGCCCAGGCTAAGGCAACAGCCTCATCAAAAGTAGCTATCTTGTATCCCGATGATGCCAGTTGATTAAAGGTAACTGAAGCACAAATACCACTGATCGCTCCTAGGCTAAATACCGCCGTGAATAACGCCAACCCCGGTATCAATACCTTAGACGGGCGTTTCATCTGTATCGCTTCCGTCTTACCTATCAGTTCTCTAACCGAAGCCGCCACTAACTTTTGAGTTTGTGCGATCGCATCAATACTCGCTTTGTGGGACGATTTTTTCATCTCCTCGATTGTTATCTCAAGCGCTGCCGGGGCTTCTTCGAGCATCACCTGTAGAGCGCCAACGGCGATGAGTACCAGGAATAATGGGTCATTGCCATTTAACCCATGCTTGACGACAAGATTCAATACTTTAGCCCTAAATATCACGTCTTTGTCATCTAGCACCTGGACTAATAAACTCTTAGTCTCAGCATCCAGACTGTCCCACAATTCCTCCAATTCGAGGTCTGTAACTTCAGGTTTGATGGTAGAAGCTGTCATTTATCCTCCTCAAAATTCACTGACGTTTATATTCATCTCGTTTAGTAACTGTTCTGCCGATTTTTTGAGAGGTTCAGCCGTCGCCCGGGGGCTATCGCTATTACCATTACCATTCGTCCCGTTTGCTGAATGTACATCGGAAGTTGTCGTAGATTGTGTAACCGTATCGGAGGAGGCTTTCTTTTTTGCTCTCCCTTTCTTAAGAGCGGAGGCGGCTTTTTCTTTCTCAAGTTCCATCTCGGCTAAAATCGGAGCAAACACGCCGGTGATAGAAATAGCATCAAAGCACTTATCTAGGAAAGTTTTAGCCCGTTGTTTAACCAAAACTCTGTCAAGAAGAGGGAACTGAGGATGCCTTTTAGTCCTATCGGCCAGCTCGGATAATTTAAGACGGCTCTCTTTAAACAATTGCATCTCCGGCTTGGAGAAAATCAACTCAGGCAGATCGATGACGGGAATATTCATTTCATTAATGCGTTTTGCCACCCCATGATGGGCTACACTCTCTCTGGCTCGTCTATGCAATCCCAAGTTACAGACGACGATATGGTTTATTTGTTGAGCGAAGATCTTAATTGAGTGCGAGAGCAACTCTAGTGATTCAGGAGAACCGTCAGTCACGAACCAAAAGTACATTTTTGTGGATTCATCGCTCTCAATTGACTCAAGGATACGCTGCTGATCGAACCAGCGATCAAGGATCACTTCAACTTGTGCCGGTAAATTGACGATGACGATATTACCTTCAAGTGCTTGGTCACATAGCCGGTCAGCTTTAAAGATGTCCTCCTCATCCTCACTGAAATATATGTGAGAGTAAGTAAAGGACTCTTCTCCCCCCGGCGGAGGGGCTACCGTAACTATTTGACTGGCAGTCGGATAGTCCTCCTTCACCGTTGCCTCATCGGATGGGGCTGAATAAGTCCCTCTCCCCCCATTGGCAATAATCTTGTCGTACTTGGAGGGTTCATAGACTAACCCGACATCCGGGGAAGTGCGATCAGCATCGTAGAAGATATAGTCGATCGCCTCCTTGCTTAAATATTCAAGTAACGCCCGACAGTACATTGATTTGCCAACGCCGCCCTTCTCGCCAGTTATAAAATGTAATTGACCTATTAATTGACTCATTGTTATCTCCTGTGTTGATTGATTGATTTTTTAATTAATTTAAACAATTGCCTTACCACAATCCCTGCTGTTCATAGACCATTCCGCTATTGGAAAAATTGAGGTTTTCATCGCTGAATGCCTCTTCTTTTTTTTCTGTGTGGCTTCCATCTATTACTGAATTAACAGTCTGTATAGGAAGTTGATAATTGAGAGGAAACCCCACTGTGTCCCCGAGACATTCACTCATCTCCGAAGAAAGAAAATGCAATTGTTTGAGCAAGCTGTAAATTGACGCTAGAAGGATTTCTCGCCGTTGGCTCTCGCTGTAACGATCGCTATCGCGGATGGCAATCGGTAGATAGAAAGCCGTGACGGCTTCCCAAACCTGCTCTTTAGCTGTCCGGTGCGGATGAGTCTTGAGCATTCTAATCAAATCGTAATTCGGCTTGGATTCGACCGAGAAAAACCCCACGTCCAATCTTTCTTTTTGATTGTTTTGTTCATTCATAAAGCCATTCATTTAATGCCTGTATAATTTGAATTACGCCGCGACTTTCGTTTTATTTAAGCTGTTGACCGTTGGCAAGAAATAATCCCAGATGCACCACACATCAGCCCATCGGTTTTCCATATTCAACGATTTAATGTCGTCGGGTAAATTAACGTTGGCATGGAGGTAAACCTTTTGAGCGCCGAAGAATTCAACCATCTCCCTCCTCAGATAATCGGCTGTCCCCCCGCAGAGAACGACCTCATCTAAATTTTTGGGTAACACCTCCGATAACCACTTGAATAGATCGGTGGTATATTTTTGGTGCTGTATGGCGATCGCTTCTTTGAGTGTTTCCAGTTCTTCCTCTTCATCATCGGAGAGTAGTATTTTTTTTAACACCGAGTCGGTTTGTTGGATACGCCATTGGGCGACGGGTTCGCTTAAACGTTCGAGGGTTTGTCCAGACGTACTGCGGATTATGCCCTTAAGCATCGAAGCGAATCCTAGATCGCTAGTGGTGAAATCGGCTATATTACCCCGGTTGAACACTAGGGCACTAGCATTACGATACCCAAGCGGAAGCACTGACATGATTCCCTGATTGATATTAGACGCTCCCCGTTTCCCCTTATGGTGCATGAATATTCCCGCACCCTCCGGTTTGCAGTCGAATAGACTTAATTCGACCTGCATCTCGCCCCCTGGGGTCATGTATGACGATAATGATTCCCTCAACCTCTCCTCTAAAGTTTGCTTGTTTGAGTATTCACCAGGGGGCAACAGGGCAACCAACGCCAATCTAATTTGATTGGGGAGTTTAAACTGTTCCTTCAATACCCATACGGCAGCCGCTACTTTCTCGACGGCGCTCAATAACTTCAACTGTGACAGCATCGGGTTGGCCGTCGTCAACAGTTGGGCCAGATAACCCACCGCCGTGTATCGATCATCTATTGCCACCCACGCCCTATCTTTGGGGAGGGCGCTCGTCAACGAATTATTTTCCCTCAATAACTGTTTGGGTAACTCGCTGACGTAGGGTTCCATCACGAAACATGAACGTTGCTTAAATGAACGACCCCCTATTATCTTCGTACTCGACCCTCCAAAATCGATCGCCATCACCAATAACGGTTTTCTTTTTTCCATTTAAAACCCTCGCTTTTACACATTAATCTTCTCTTAATCTATAGTATTTTTGTACTGTTTGGGGGGTCAACGAGAAAGCGTCATTTGGGGCGAAAACCGGGAGCGGTATCCACCTTTTAAACGTCTAAAATTCGCTTCAAATTCACGGCTTCCCTAAATTTGAGCCACACTGTATACGTATAGCACACGCCTCAAATTCACTCCTGCCCTCGATATCGGGTGATCGATAACTCAACAATAAACGAAATTATTACACGATGTAGCACAACAATAATACACTTAGCGAGCCATGCCTATGTCATGACAAAAACAGTACACGCCTCATCAATAAGCACGGCAGGCTCGGCAGGGGGGAACCCCTGCACCCCCTTGAAAATAAGCATCACGGTTTTAGATTTTCTTAAGGTTTTCAAAAATAGATCACGGACAACAGAAAGCATAAAGAAGCTTACCAGCAGTTTTTCTTATCATTAACCACTGAACTCAAAGCCATCGTACAACTCAGATGTAAAGAGTTAGCGCAGACTGAATCAGAACGCCTACAACTAGAAAAAGAAGTAGGGGATGATGAACTATTGCTGAGTACCCTTAAAAACCAGCAACAGCAGATGATATCCACCCTTACGTCGAAAGAACCCTTGAACGTTGGTTAAGAGTCTCGGACATCAAAAATCTACCCTTTGAGCTATTACAAGAAATAGACAAAATGTGGTCAGACTCGAGCGATGGTCATTTTGGGTTCTCCACTCAAGCTAAAATTTACCAGGAATTAGGGGGAAGCAATGACTTTAATTGGAATACTTGGCTATCCTTCTGTGATCGCGTGGGCTGGAGATTTGATGAAGATTGGCACGATTATGACGAACTTTCCTGCTCATCATTACGAGCAGGAAAGTTACCCTTATTAACGATTGTCGATGGTAAGCCAAGATTTACGGTATTTTGCTGGTCACGCTTAGTAACCTTCGCTCAAAAAATAACTGAAAAATAATTTGTCAAAGGTATTGCCATAGTTAATGTGCTATGGCAAGATAATTAAATCGACACCACCATCCGACAATTTTAAATATCTCTTCTATCAATCCAGAGCGCACCACCCCCGACAATTGATAGGCAGTCAATAGTATTTATTAATAATCCAATAGCCTTCAACTATCTTGTAGCAGCCTTCCTAGCGATGGTACATTTTTCCATTACCTATTTATCAATTTTAAGGATATGAGGGAACTAAAAAAAGCATCAATAATTATTTTCCCCAAAAAGAAATGAAAACATTCTTTTAAAGAGTAGAAAGGACTTATGTTTATGACCTCACAACGACTTTGTAAGTTTCAACTGCGCCTGACCCAACTTGAAAAAGTTAAAGCCGAACAGTTAGCTGACGACTTAGGAATAACTTTAAGCGATGTATTCCGTTCCGTTATCTATAAAAAATTCTTGGTCTTCCATATTCCCGATGTCAATATTAGGACTTATTTAAAACTCGGAAAAATCAGCAATAACATCAACCAAATTACCAAAGTCCTCAATACCCATAACAAATTTAATGCCAATGTTCCCTACGATGTGATCTTTGAACTTAAGGAGCAACTCGCCAACGTATCAACTCAAATAGACCAAATCCGCGAACAGATGGACTATGATTGCCAAGCAGATTAAAGGAACCAATTTCTATGGGTGTCTGGCTTACGTTCTGGGTAGAACCGGTCACGTTGTCATTGACAGCAATGTTAACGTCACATCACCTGCTGAACTAGCGACGCATTTTGAGGTATGTTGCCATCGTAATCCGAGGGTGACGCGGCCAGTCTATCACGCTATGCTCTCCCTGGTCAAAGGTGAGAAACTCGACCCCCTTACCTGGAAGTCCGTAGCATCGGATTTCATGAGACATCAGAAGTTTCATAACGTCCCGTATCTCGTCGTCCAGCACAATGAGAAAGATCATGACCACATCCACATCGTAGCGGCTAGGGTAAGGTCGAATGGCACTTGCGTATCTGACTCCTGGGATTATATTGAGGGGCAAAAAGCTGTAAGACATCTAGAGGAAAAATACGGTCTTCAAACCCCTGTACCTAAAAGATATAAACTTCGGGATACCGAAGGGGTGAAGCTGGACGACTATTCCCCACCGGATAAGGAGAAGGATAAGCAACACGCCTACAATTTACTGAAAACGACCATCGACAGCGTGTATCCCCACTCATCGTCATTGGTAGATCTAGCCACAATGTTAAGACAGCAGGATATTGAATTGGGAATAAGGAAAACCCAACGGACTAATACAGTTCAAGGTGTACGTTACCAAATCGGGAAATTTAATTTTAGCGGCACTCAACTGGGAAAAGACTATACACTACCTGGATTGACCTATAAAAGCCGACGTTCCCATCAATTAACCTTCAATCCCACTACGGATTTAGCGTTAATTGAGTCTCTAAAGAATTTACAGTTTGCTCATCAACTTGAACAAATTCAGATTCAACAAGAGGTACAAATTGAACTTGAAGCCGACGAATTTATTGAAATCCGCTTAAGACCTCGAAGTAGGGGAAGATAGCTTATCTAAGCTACCTTTTCCCTAAAGACTGAAGAATATTTCTAATCATATAAATTCAGCAAATTTTTGGCAAGCTCATCATGGTTAATTTCACTCCAAACACCTCTACTCTGAATATCGGCGATAACCAAACTCTTACCCTTATTAATGAGCAAAACGAAAGATATATAGATTTAGGGGAAACTTTATCGAGTTATGGCAAAAACTTGGAATGGTGGCAAACCCTAACCCCTGAAAAAGTTAAACGCCTTAAGAGTCATGGTTTCTCGGGGAAAACTCAGCCAATCTCGATTATTTTACCGAATACAAAGGTAGAAACGTTGCCATTGATCACCTATTCAGATTGGGTAGCTATAAATTCCTATTTTGCCTATCTGCGAAATGTTCAAGCTCTTAATTCATTCTCTTATATAACAAAAGATTGGATGAAACTTAAACTTAGCAAATCCTCCTAAGATCGGGAAATTATTATCTATCAATTGTAATTGACAGGATTTACTAATCACTTTCGCTCTTCTTTTAGTTTGTTTATCGGTTTCGCTAACCCCACCTAAATCAAAGATTTTAGGTGGGGACTGCGCGAAACAATTTTGTTCAATAATTAACTTGATTGGCTCTAAGCTAGCATTCTCCTCCTGAATTGAGACTAAGGAAAAGAAAAATGGTATAAACTAAATCATAACTCTTGCATTCTGCCTATTTTTCTATTACTATTGAGTTAATTGCGCGAGTCTGCGATTTAGCTCACGGTGACAGAAAAGAAAATAGGACAATCTAGAAAAAAAACGAGTTGGTTACTCTTGTCTAAGCATATTAGGGCACTTTTCAAGCACAAAATCGCTCTTCACACTACCGAGCAAGGGTTTGCTATGGTTATCGCCCTCGGTTTGGGAGTGGCCATTCTGTTCATTGCTTTAGCCGCTTTAATCGCTTCAGAGACTCATCAAAAAATCGTAAACTCGGAAATTCAAACAAAAAAAATAGAAGATGCTTTAGATTCTGGCTTAGCACATTTTGGCAGTTTTATGGCTAAAAATGGCCCTTTACTCGACATCAATCGTGAAAGTTGGACATCTCATATTAACAGCGATACCCCATCAGACTTGAAGCTGCAAAAATTGCTGAGAATTTGTAAAACGGATCAAGAATGGAATCATCAAAAAGAATTGATTGATTTATTTGCATCGGGTGGATTCCAAATGTTAGAGTCTTCCAATAAGGAGCCATACAGTTTTGCTGTTCCTGAGTTTGATTTCAATGCCGACAAAAATATCTTAAAGGTAGTATTACTGGCTCAAAATTCTGATGGTTCGGCTGTATCTCAATTAAATCTCCAGTTTCAGGTAAATACGCTGCCGCTTAAAATACCTGTGCTATGGGTACAGAAAGGATGGGAGGGAACAGGATATTTAACTTTTGAGGGCAATGTATGGGCAAGTAATTGTTCTTTTCCTATTGATAAAGTTCGACTGAAAGAAGATACTTATCAAGCTAAGTATGTCGCCCTAGAACCTCCTCCTTTACCTAACCTTGAGGAGATCTCTAGCCGCATTCCCACTTCTCAGCAAAAATTGATTCTAAAAGATAGCAGTGTTAATAGTCTGTTAAGTTTGCCAAGAGTTAAAGATAAGCCAAGTTGAGAGGCTTCTAATGCTATAGAAACTCTTCCTGTCTATGAATATGTTGTTAGTTCTATGGCCCTGAAAAATAAATCTTTAAAGATTAATACTATGTACAATGGAAAACACGTTAAAGTTGTGCTTTATTTACTCGGTTCCATAGAATCCGGTACGGAAATTCAACATCTTTGCGGCACTAATCCTGAGTGTAATCCTGAAGACTTGGTAATTGTTGGCTACGGGGGAGATGGGAAGGATACATTAGGAGAATGGGACCTCATTAATCCTCAAATTTGTCTTACTGGGAGTGATAATATCGAAGCCTTAATTGTAGCGCCTGGTTATCAATTGGGACTTAGGAAAAAAAGTGCTGCGGTTGATGCGTTTTATTTTATCGGTTCAGCGTTTGTAGGTAATTTAGCCACAAGCGGCTTTTGTGGAGAGAATAATGCAAATGTTTTATTTACAAAACCGGTTGAGAGCAACAAATTACCTGAAGATTTTCAATTACAAAATTTCTATCCTCAAATCACTAAAGTTTTATCTTATTCCTCTACTTCCTCGGACTTTTCTTTGAAAAAATCTGAAATTGAATCAGGCCAGATGGGTCTGGAATCTAAACCTGCACCACCTGATTCTGAAGAAAATTTTGATTTATCACCTTAAATGTTTTCTTGACTAATTTCTTAAAGTTTTATCAATATTTAGATTTTCAATTAAACCGTTTAATGAGTTTTTTTGCGGGTTACTCCTCCTAAAATAAAAGCGGTTAACCCTATTAATAAAGAAGGTTCAGGAATCGGAGTCGGAGTAGATTGACTGGCTACATATTTTACGCTTATATCTGTTATTTTTCCCCATCCAGGTTCTGGAGTAACCTCTCCATAGCCATAAGTAAGGCCTGCTATGTTTCCTTCTCCAAAAGAGGCAACGAACAAAGCCGTTGAATTTCCCCCATTGTCATAAATACTTTTTGCCCCAGAAGGAAGAGAAGCAATAGAGGCTGGAGTAGTGGGAAAAGCAGGCTTAACAAAAAACGGTGCTTCGGTTTCAAATATCGTTCCAGCCGCATTATTTGTATTTAAATAAAAAGTTTTATTGGTAAAATTTTCGGTTCTACCGACTGAAGTATGCTAACTAACACAACCTAATCAATATAGAATAAAGATTTCGGCTAGTTACTAATAGTTTCTAACTAAAATCATTCGTTTACATGGCTTACAGAGATGAATTAGCATACTTGAGTCTGAAGAACCAAATTTTCTTCTAGGTTCCAGCCAAAAAGCGCATTAAAAACAGGAAAAGCTGTGTCTCCCGTAGCACCACCTATCAACCCACCTCCAGTGGCGACATAATTTTTGATGATATTTTGAGTTTCTAAAGATAAAGCGGGTAAAATAGAATATACTTGATCAGGAATAAAAATTAACTGATTTTTGGTGGCATTCTGCCATGCACTCGGCTCAAAACTTGTAAATATATTCACTTGATGCCCAAAAGATTTAAGAATATTTATCAAATTTTTAGTGGTATTTTGAGCGATGTAATAAGGATTATTAAATAGGGCAATGGTTGCGGCTTGAACCGGACTATTACTCCCTAATCCTATCCCTAGGGAAATTACGGACAACAATAATAATTTTTTCATCGGAATTTTTCTAATTTTCTTGAGTTTTATTTAAAATTCTATCTTCTGCGGCTCGTTTAGTCAACCTTGGCTAGTGAGTAATACCCAATCTGGTTCACATACCGCCGTGAGTGTAGAAACGTTGTATGCAAAATCTTTACAGAGGTTAATGAAAACAATAAGTAAGTTTTAACAATCGGATGAATCCCGGATTAAGCGATTCATCCCTTCCCCCTCGTTTATGCGAGGGGTCAGGACAAGCCGACGGTGAAGAGGGGGTATTATTGTCGAAAATTCACTCCTTGGGCTTTTCGCGGATTAAGCTAACCAGTTAGAACAACGTGTTCAGGAAATTCAAGAGCGAATGCTCTCTCAAGAACGATTAGCTTTTTTAGGAAAATTAAGTCCGGCTATGAGCCATGAAATTTTAAATAATTTTGAAATCATTTTACAAGAAATTACCATTACCCTAGAGATGGTGGAATCAAAAATCTATCAGAGATTCCCGCCAATACATTAACTCTTAAAAATCCTTTAAACTCTTATCTGTTGCCCTCTTCTTCTGTTGCCTCTTTTGGGGGGCTATTTTACACTTAATATAGAAAATAGCAAAGGAGAAAATCATGAGAAAAATTTTAGTGATAGAAGATGACTTACGATTCCAACGAATTTGCCGACGTGGATGCCATCTTGAACTGGAACAAGGATTATTCTCTTTCGAGTTTACACCATCGACTGAACAAGGTCTTGAAGCCATTAAAAACGATACAGAAAAAGAAATAGTATTAATTCTTCTTGATTTAAAAATGGAGCCGGCTCAAATTAATGGGCTACAATTTTTAACTGAGGTTTCCAACCACAACATCAATTGCCCCATTATCTGCTACACGGCCTATCCGGAAAAAATAGTGAATCTTAGTTCACAAAATTTAAATCGAGTTGTTTGTGTGTTACCGAAAGGTCAGAATCAATATCAGTTTAAAGTGTTAAGAGATTTAATGGTCTTTTTACTTTCTGAAACGGTTTCCCAATCAGCTATCACTGAGGCAGATAAAGAGTTACTAGATTACCCTCAAGTAAGAGAAGCCATTAAGCGTTTTTCTGAGCGCAAAAAATTAAAATTAATTAAAGAATTAGTGGCCGACTTGAGTTATCCTTATATGAAGGAGTTTTATCGAGAAGTTCCCTCTAGGGCTAAAGCTTTAATCGATTCTGTACAACAACAACGTCAAAAAATTTTACGAAAATGGGTACTTGAAAAACTTGAAGAAAAACTTCTGCCTTCAGAAATTCCCACTGATGAGTTGGTGATTTATCGGATTGAAGAAAGTATTCGACGTTCTACTGAAAAAGGAAAGTATTATTATCTCAAATGGTTTGATAAAAATACTAAAAAAGATCAGAGTAAATATATTCCACGAAGTATTGCTGATACTCTTCCTCCCGAATTTCGTTCCCCTTAATTGTTTCTTTTCACTGGCAAGGAGAATGAGATATATTTTTTTCTATCGCAATTTTTTTAGAGATTGAGGTATAATATACCTCAAATAACACTTGATAATATTTATTATGATAGCACAATACCAACAAGACTCAACCCACGTTTCCGATTGTAAAGCGACCTCTAGAGATGAATTTTCCCAACAAACCGTAAGAGCAATAGTAGAAGAACTCATTTTTAACCGAGAGAGCCAAAAAATCTTTAAACTAATTACCGAATCAACTCAATATTTAGCCAAAATATTGCCGAATTTTGCCGAATTAGGTCAAGCTAAAGCCGAATTATTGCAGAAATGTGACGAGATAGCCGCTAATAATTTTAAAGACGAATATAAAGAAGGAATGAAGTTGGAGGAATTCTCCAACGCTCTATATAAAGCTCTGCTCCAATCCCAATTCCCTGGCTCAAACGTAGAAGAGTTACTCAATATCGGATTCGTTGTACTAGCATGGTGGCAAGCCTCGTCCTCTTATGCTGCCGCCGTTGCACTGCAAGCTAAGTTAGAGTTATTGGAAGTGGGGCAGCAACTTGGGCATTATAGGGTTGGCCAACGTCGGGTTAGTGCTGGCAAGAAAGATGATGTTTTTATCTTGACGTTGGAGTTGACCGATAAGCCACTATTTCACACAGACTGGCGACTAATCGAGCATCGATTTAAAAGTCTGTTAGAAAAAGGGATAATTGATGCAACCCCCGACTTGCTTGAACTTCAACTAGAATGTCAACAACTGGCAGCATCTAGAGGACGGCCAATTGTTGACACCGGTGGTGTTGAAGTTCTCCTGAGCGATTTCGAGGAGGTTGTCAGTGGTTGGTATTCACCTGAAATCGCCTTTTATTTCTCCATAGATTTCACATCGAATTTGATCGAATTAAACAGCCTATCTCTTGAGAAGTTGGTTGAACTCGAAAAAGTTGTTGACGCTGCCCTGCCCAATTGTAATCTTCCCTCGGTAGGAGGAGCAACCGAAGAATTGGAGACTAAACTGAGATCGCCGTTTGACTGGCCAAAATCTTTGATCAATACCTTCAAGAAGCCCTTTGAAAACTTGGTTAAAAAACAACCTGTTATCAATAATTTGGGTGCTTTAACACTCATCAAATGGAAATCGCACCTATTAAAAGTCATCCCTGACAAGCCAAAGGGGGAATATTTACCCATTCGACTCAATGATATTAAGCAGTGGAATAAAGTACAGAAGATTTTGAACCTTGATGATGGGCAAAAGGAAGAGTTACGGACAAAAGTGTTGAGATTAGCCGCACACAAGCAAGAACAGTTTAATAAATTTGGAGAAGGATTGGGTCGTCCTTTAGGTAAAATCGACGGCAAGTTCGTACCCGCCCCCTGGATTAGCGATTTAATTGAGGTATTGGGAGAAGATGGCTACGCAACAGATGTTTTAAGCCTAATCCGCTCTGAATTGAATATTTACGTCGAAGAATACGATTTTCAGCTAGTAGAAAGCCTATATAAACTTCCTTGGGATGCGATCGCTGTCTTAAAATCGGCTGTAGATGAGCTTGCCATTTTAAATGAGCGTCCCCTAGACCCCATTACCAATAAAAATCGTCCTTGGAAGGATGATTTGTACCAAGCGATCACGGACTTCGGTAAAGATCCTACTAAACTCTTGAAGAAGGAGGTTATGAAATACTCGGCTTTTGAAGTAGAGAATCTGGTGAGGGATAAGACAGCACCAATACAAGAAAAACTTATGGAAACTCAACAACGTTTGGATGAAGAAATACAATATAAAGGAACATTGCAAGATCGGGTGTCTTCCTTAGAGGAACAGTTAACGGTAGAGCGACAATCACGTCAAGCCGATCTACAAACAATGCGTCAAGAGTTTGAAACCCAAATCGCACATTTGATGCAGCAATTTCTGATGCAGCCGCCAATTAACACTAACAGTCTCATCAAAAAATAATTTTCCTGTGGGTAATGGTTAATCTACAATGGTTACGGAAACCCGCGTTATCGTAACCTAACCCAGTGAAACCCTCAGTCCTCGTCCATCAAAATGAATTTGCCCTAATTCCCACCGAGCCGGATGTCCTGGCCCAACTGCTGGCCGGCAAGCGATCACGTAATACCCAAAACGCTTACGCTCTTGATTTACGGGATTTTTTCTATTACGTGGCCGGGGTGGACTCTCCGACACCGGTGATAGTTAAGGAGTTTTTGGAGTTAGATCAATTTGCTGCCCTGTCCTTGGTGTTGAAATACAAAGCGCACTTGAGCAATGAAAGGAAGTTAAAGGAAGCAACCGTCAATCGCCGGTTAGCGGCTATAAAATCTTTGGTAAGATTGGGCAATCAGTTGGGGCAGTGTCGTTTTACTTTAGCCGAGGTAAAAGGGGATAAAATTGTAAGATATAGAGACACCACCGGTATCAGCAAGGAAGCTTACCGTAAAATGTTGGCCATTCCCGCTCTCGATACCTTAAAAGGGAAACGGGACTATGCGATTCTCAGACTGTTGTGGGACAATGCCCTCAGACGGGGGGAAATTGAGCAGGCTGATATTAAAGATTTAGACTTAGATGGACGTTCTCTCCTAATTTTAGGAAAAGGTAAGGGACAGCAGAAGCAGTCGATAACCCTATCGCGCCCGACGGTTGAAGCAATAACACAGTGGTTACACGCCAGGAGGGAACTCGACATCAATCAACCCCTATTCATTGCCCTGGACAGGTCAAGTTACGGGCACCGGTTGACGGGGACGGCCATCTATAAAATAGTAGAATCAATTGCTACAGGGGCCGGCATTACCAAGAAGCTGTCACCCCATCGCATTCGTCACAGTAGTGTTACAGCAGCCCTCGATGCAACTGGGGGAGATGTGAGAAAAGTGCAAAAACTTAGCCGCCATGCCGACCTTAACACTCTTATGATCTATGACGATAATCGACTAGACGTGCAGGGCGAGATTTCCGATTTATTATCTGGGTTGGTTTGATGCGGCTGGCTTTAACTCAAATCCGTACTGATGGCGGCACTTTCGCCAGGGCTTCTCTATCTGAGGCGACAATTATAGAGTATGCAGAAGCCTTACAGAATGGTTGCATCTTCCCACCCCTTACCGTCTTTCTAGAACCTGCAACAGGAAACTATTGGTTAGCCGATGGTCATCACCGCTATCATGCTTTCTCCCGTATTGGATTTAAAGAAATAGAAGTTGACCTTAAAGTAGGAACACTCAGAGAAGCTATTTTGTACGCCGTTGGTGCAAACGCCTCTCATGGATTGAGGAGATCTCCGGCGGATAAACGTCACGCTGTAATGATGTTATTACAAGATGCAGAGTGGAATAAATACAGCGATCGCTCGATAGCAATTTTAACGAGAACGAGTCATCCTTTCGTCGCCAAAATTCGTAACAATTTGACTGGTAACGTTTCAAGTAAGCGTCTGTATCATAATAGATACGGGGATTTGGGCTACATGGAAACGGAGAAGATAGGCAAATCTCACAACTTTTCGGACAAACCCAAAACCTTAAAAATTCAACCGGCCATTTTTCAATATTTAGAGCAACTTCAACAACAATGGGGTGAGACTTCTTTGGAAGATGTTTTAATTAAAGTATTAAATATCCCTTCATCCCCTAGTGTCAATAAGAGTCCCATTGTTCCTACAACTAATAAACGCACATTGGGAATAGACCCGGCCCTGGGGACATTAAGATGGGCAGTATTAGAACCCGACGATGATTATGACCTACCCCGCCTCCTTGATTACGGTACAATCACAACAACCCCAAAACGTCCCACATCTCAACGATTGTCAGAATTGGAACAAGACTTGGTGGAAATTTTAAAGGAGTTCGCACCAAGCGATGTAGCCATAGAAATTCCTTACCTTAATACTGAGTCCGAACAGAACCCTAAAAATATTCAAAATGCTTTAGAAGCGATCGGGGTAGTAGATTTAGTTTGTTTCCGAGAAAGACAGATCTCACCGGTGCGTCTCTATGCCGGACAATGGAAATCCCATATCTGTGATTACCGGGCTGATACAGAAGAAATTACCGATACCATTGCAGGACTTTTCAATCTGCAAGTTAGACCAACTGAGCGGCTAGATGCTATCGCTATTGCTTATGCGGCTATTTGTGGTGTGGGAAAAGAGTAAAAAATATTTATTAATTTTGCTGCTGTTGACGACAAGAAATGTAGGAAGATAATAAAGTTGTATAATACATAATAAAATCATACAATTTATAATAAAGTTGTATAATTATGGTTGGTCTAGAAGTTTAACCATAATAGGGACTCATGGCTAGAAGTAAGCGAGAGTGGACACCAGCAATCAAGCTTTGAAGACGATGATATAATCCCTCAGCTAAATTATACAACTTTATTATTTGAAAAAAGTAGGAATCTGAATTAGCCTGTTTGTCCAACCTCCGAAATTATACAACTTTATTTTTTTGAGAGTCTACTTGACACAACGAGAAATTAGGATATTTTTAAGACAAAATTATACGACTTTATTATGAGTCTACAAGAAAAATATTTTTATTTATATTCTCGTTTTTTTGATAAACCTGAAAACTTCGCCTTGGAAAATAAGTATAATATAAATTTAATCCCCGGGGTTTTTCCGGGGAAAACTAAAAATAAGAGTGATAAATATTTTTGTAAATTTGGCTAAAAAGTTTTTCGATTGAGTAACCCTGATGGCATTACATGGGAGAATAATCAAGAATGCTGATTGGAATATCATTGTCTTCTTGCATCAACGACATTGTTTTTGGAGAAGTTTTAGAAGAAGATGTAAATTACATCATCACTTCCTCGGTTTTTAAGAATGAACAGGAATTAGAAGACTTAATTACCAAAAATATTAATGACGGAATCTGGAAAAAGGAATTTCGTGAACCTATTCGAGCTTTGCTATCCCGATTAGAAATTCGGCAGCCCCGTCGAGACAAAGGAAATTCTTATTTTCCCTTGTTGATTAGAAGTTGTTGGGTTTCGTCAGAAGACGACATTATCTGGAATGAAGAATGTCCTCCTACAAAAAAAACTTAATCTCTAATACGGGAAAAAAAGCTAATAGCTTTTTAGCTATATGTATGGGTTTGTAATAAAACTTAATAATTCCGTACAGTGAGATTTTGTCGCTCTTAAAAAATATCTACCAAAGGGTTAATTTATTTTCTTTATATAGCGTTAATCTAATATTAATAATAGTCGCTTCCCCCAGACTTAAATCGACGCAAAAAATCAGAAGCCTCGACAAACTCGACAAATAATTGGGACTTAAAAGTTAAATGGGCATTTAAAAAAAATCTTGAGAATAGGAGAAGACGAATTTTGAAATTATTTATGGGACAGGCAGCTTTCTGGAGCGATTCTTAAACAACAAAAGCCGGACTATGTGCCGCTTTTATTACCCATAAATAACTATGCGGTTTACTTTACCGTACTCATCTTTTACTAATAAGGATTGCTGGTTTTATGATTTTAAAAATTTTTGTTCGACAAATTAACGACATTGGACAGTGGCTTTTTTTACTTTCTCTGTGGTACGATAGTTCTAAAAATCTCAACGCGCCCCACCACTGGTTCGCACACCGGTGGCAGGACGACTACCACTTACTGTAACTAGCAGCAAGGAGGCAATCATTCATTATGACAGTGTTCTTTCTATTAATTACATATAAAATAGAGAAACCCCCGCCCGATGGGTGATCGCGCAGCACCGCGAAGCGGTCGCCGGATTCGTCGAAACATTTTAGGCAAGATTTTAAAACTTTTCAAATTAACAGAGTCAACTTATTCCTTGCCAGCCAACCCGAAAGAATAACGATTTGACATGACTGTATGCAACAATTCTTAATCCCTATTCCCCTCTGCGGAAATAAGGAGTAAGATAGATACAAAACGTGCATAATTCAAGGTCGTACTTTATGCCAATACTGAGAATCTCTGAACTGAACCCCCAAACGCTAAAAAACCGTCCCTCTGGTTGGCTGCCGGACTTGGACGGAGTTCTAGCTTTATTTTTCCTGGGGCTTCTACCTCAAGTTCTTTTCCTCAAAACCCTTATCAATGGAGGCAGGACACTGAAAGAGTAATTTTTAAAATTTTCATATAACGATATTCTAACAGCTATCCCGTGACTTGTACAGATAGTTGGCACGGAATCTTTTTTGAAAATTTTGGAAAATACTTTTTTGAACTCCTATAAATCTCCCTTCAGGGGTATAACCAACAAATAACTAGGAGAAATAAGCAAACTCTAACGTTTACCACTTATAGCTCCATTTATCTCCCTTAATGGTTGTTCTTTTTAATAAAGAGCGATCTCAGGGGGGGGAAATACAAGACTCATCAAAAAACTGATGTGAGGTCAACGGTTACTCATTGATGAGTGCAGTTGACGAGCAGTCAATTTACGGTTATCAATCAAAGCATTGTTAACCGACAGAGTAACACTGGTCAAATCTCGGATAGATCCAATTGGAAACCGAAAAAATGCTGGAGATTCCCCAAAAAAGACAGTGAAGTTAGTCCAAATAAGCGATCGCTATAAATAGTGCCGTCTTCGGTATATGTATAGTGATCGCCTCCCCTCCTCTATCTTTAAAGAGGCATCACCAGCCTCTAAAGACTTAACAATTCGATCATAATCACGTTTGCATTAACTTCACCGGAGAATCTCCACCAACTTGTCACTAAATGTTGTTGGAGTAAATATAATGTCGCATCAAACAATCAAACTCAACGCTTTAAACAAAACACTCAACGGGCGCGAAGCCTTCGACTGGTGTATAAGCCGCGTCTATTCACACAATCAAACCATCTGGCTTAAGTTCAGCCACAATCAATTTTTAGTCGGTAAAAAAGATGATGTAAATTTATGTCCGGATTTTTGGTTAACGTCAGGCAGTGGAACTAACCGCAAGCGAACCGGGAAAATAGCCAACATCTACGAGTATTTAAGAGAGCGATCCCAAACACTCGAGGGCGGAGTATTTTACTTACCCGGAAAACCGGGCGATTACCCCCTTAAAGAGTTTTGCCAGGCTTCTTCCGACATTGGTGCAGAATTAGACTGGGGAACTCATGATGAGCAATGGGAACAGATCAATCGCTTTGTGAGTTTGAGCGGCTTATATCCTGACAGTGCCATCAACTCAGGCGGCAAATCAGTCCATCCCCATTGGCGCGGCAACTCTGACTTTCCCATGAACCAGTGGATCTATCTGCGGCGACTATTAGCGATCATCGTGCTAGGAGATCCTGCCGTTTGTAACCCACATCAACCCATGCGGTTGGCCGGATTCCTGCGGAAGGAAAAGAATAAGGAACAGGTTCTAGAGTATTGGGGCGACCATCAATACAGTTACGATGAATTTATCGATGGGTTCAAACGAGCCTATAATAAGCTCGATTTAACCTTCCCTGTGACGATAACCGATGACTGGTGGAGAACAACCCTAAGACCTATCTTAACTAGCACTTTAAATGCACCTGAAAAATACTCCCGGCTGCGTCATGTACTTGTAGATGGATTGGACGGTTATGAAAAACAACTTCTTGAGGAACACCGGCAACAACAACAAAGACTGCAACTTAAACAATTATCCAAAAAACATTACGACACGACTAATAATCTAATCGAACTGGTAAAGGAAGCTGAAGCCAGGTTAGGAAGCGATGGGTTCAACTGGAGTGGTCATCGCTGGAAATGGTCTGGGATAACTCGCGCTAGGGGTTGCTGTCCCTGGCATGAATCGAAGTCGGGGACGGCCGGCTGGATAGCGCCCCGTCGCGGTGAGGGGGGTTGGGGTTACGCTTGTCCCTCTTGCACCGATAACCGTCAAATAGGAGCATTCGCTTATTGGTGGTATCTTCAACATGGTCTTAATGCCGCTTATCCTTCAGGGAGGAAATGGGTAGAAGCGGCTACTGAATTTTGTAGTTATGCTGGTATTACTGTCCCAGAAACCCAATGGGGGATTAATGAGCAGGGATTGCCGGAACCGGTCACAGACAGTGGAGCGGCGGCACTGTTTCGTGCCCAAAAGAATGTTGCTCAAAGGCAGAAACAGTCATTCTTTGAGCATATAGCCCAAAAAGTCCTAAAAGTTTCCCGACACTGGCGCAAAGGATTCGGCGCATCAGTTGTCGAGCAAAAAGCTGCCGCCATTAAAGATCAACCGCCCTCAATTATCAAGTACACGGACAATATGCCTCTGCCTACCCCCAACGACTACCAAGGGAAAGCCGCCCCGCGTATCCTGTTTGAAACTTGTTACAAGAATAAAATTACCCCAGTTTATCTAGAACTAAAAAGATTGGGTTGGAGAGGTGCTTGGGATAGAAGTTATACTGGCAGTGGCAAATCCTATCGCATTACTGAAATTGCCCAAGATGTGATTTACCTCGATGTGAATTATAAGAATCCATCGATCGATAAAATTAAGGACCAGTTTGTCATCATGCCCACCCGTCACGATGGTATGTTATTAACTCTTGAGGGACGGTTAGTGAGAGCAAAAACTGAAGAGGAAAAAACAAGCGCTGCACTCAAGAGTAACTGTATCAATGCCGATTTGCTCAATACCATTCATCAACTCGGTTACGATATCGAGGGAAGTGGTGGGGAAGGACATCCCCCCAATCCGATCTGTGCTATGTGTCCTTTTTGGAATCAGCGAGTTAAAGTAGGTGACAAATATATTCCCCTGTGTCGTACCGAGAGGGGAGACGGTTACGGTTTCTTGTATGAACGCATGGAAGCTATGGCATCAAGTGCCGCAGGAACTAATGCTGCGGCTTATCCCGATCAGTTGCCCGTTCCCCAGGAGCCATCCTTTGATGAGGAGGGCAATGAAATCCCACTTGATGGTCTTGATTTGAGAAAGAAAATCTTAGCTTGGGAGGAAGCTTCCTTACTGGTTACCGGAGTCAGAGAAATTAGTGCCAAGCTTACTGATTATGACCGAGCTATTGCTACAATCGTCTCCCTAATTCCTGAACTCTCACACCTGGCTCATCAATTAAATCCTATTCGAGAATTGATCGAAGGGGGATACAAATTAGGTGTTGAGATGGCGCAAAAATTGGACGAAAAAAACTATGTTCCTGGGCAAAAAAAATCTAATAAATATTACGGCTTGAGTCAAGGGGATCTTTTAGAATTGATTGGCCAATGTCCCCAAGAAATTTTGGGTACCGACTTCATAGAAAAAATAGAATCTGCCCTCTCATTTCATAATATTCTTGTTAAGCCGGATTCCGTTAGAGCGCTTGAGAACGGCGGTAAATGGTCATCTCATGCAGAAAAGTTATGGGCGGCGGCGGCCCGAACCGCGATGCAAAGAGAAGCTAACGCACTTTCCTATCAGAATGTCAAAAATTTACCTTCTAACTGGTTGTTACATTTTCTTTTGATTTGGGCAAAACTTGAGCCGGGCATTTTTAAGTTAGAAAAGAACGGTCATTTAACGATTTCTATCCCCGACGCTCGTCACCAAAAGTTAGCGAATGCCGCAGGATTTAACCTGTTTCTTGATGCCACCGGTGACAAAAAACAAACTTGCCTGACTTTGGGGCTAGATCCCAATACAATTATAGAGGTCGAAGAAATTGCCCCAATGTTCGATAATTTGACCGTTTACAATATTAACCTGCCCGGCATGAAATCTAACAACTGGTCTAATACTTGCACTGAAGAATTACAGGAATTCCTAAAGCAGACAATTAATCAATACGGCGAAGATAATGTAGGCATTATTGGGCAAAAATGTCATGCTGACTCTTTAGGGTATAAGCATTGGTTCGGAAAGGATGAACGCGGCACTAACCATTTTAAAGGCTTGAAAGTTTTAATCTGCTTGGGAACTCCTTGGGACAACTGGGGATCAGTACGAGATCGATATTGGTTACTTAATGGACATTTGGATGGACTGCAAGAATATTATCAAGCCCAAGTTCGAGAGAAGTTCTTGCAGACTGCCGGGCGGCAACGGGTTCACCTGCAACCGGATAGAGAATTCATCATCATCTTTGTCGGTACAGAACAAGACTTAAGTTATTTAGGAGATACGGGCGCTCTTGTTATCAATCAAGATATGCTGGAATTTTGCCCGACTGCCGCACCACTACGCCAACAACAGAAATTTAAGTTGCTGACATTTGCGAAACAATTAATGATCACTGGACAGAAAATTACCCAAGAGCTTTTAGCGGCTGGTTTGGGGGTTACTCAAAGTTGTGTCAGCAAGCTTTTTAAAGGTGAAACACTATCTTGGAAAGACTTTCAAAAATTATTCCAAGACGTATTCAATGATCCAGTAGGTACTGGAATAATTTCTGTCAACCAAATTACCGATTCTTTTTGGCGTACCTGGCTTGGGTTAGCCGAGACCTACCCCATAGAAATGGGGCGGGAGTTTGTTGCTGCCATAAAAGTTTTGGGGATTAATGAGTTTTTGAGAGAACTAAAGCAGGAAGATGCCTCAACACAGGCGGGCATATTAAGTCTAATTACTCCCTTGGTTGAGGGGGGATGGGAAATGACACAGCAATTTTTGGAGACGGAAGGGGGAATAACCTAACTCAAGCGTGCAGCACACTTGAGTTTCTGGGCATTATTTAAGCCTTTTTCTGTCGAGAAGAATTTTCCCAATTCTTGTCAAACAATTCGTTAATGGCTTGATCTAAGGAAAAATTCTGTTGAATTAGCTAAAATTTTCAATTTGTAGTTCTTGGAGCATAATTTATTAACTTTATTCAAGAAAACTTTTCTCGCACTTACCAATCAAAATTAATCCAGGAATCTTAAAATAAACTCAATTGTACAACCGTGTCTTTAGGCTTTTCATCGCACTGTTGTGACTCAATTTTTGTATCAATCAGGAATTCAGGAGATTGAGTTGCTTTATCCCTTGAGTCTGTTTCTGGCAGAACGGGAAAGCTAATAATTTCTTCTGGGGGTTTATCCAATACTTCTAAGGGTACACCAGGAGAATAAACAACACTATCATTTTTCCCGAATGGGACTAAATATAGTTCTTTTTTTGCCCTGGTAATAGCAACATATAAAAGATTATATTCTTGCTCAATCTGCCAAGACTTTTTAGCCTTATCAACGTAGGGCAAACAGTCTGCTTTTAAAATAAAGCAACGATCACTCTCATCGCCCTTGGCTCGATGAATTGACGAAAATACTATTTGTTTACGCGAATCATCATTGAATAAATTTAATAGTTTTTGAGCGAACAGATCGAAGGAGTGACAACTGCCTCCCAACTCATTATAGCAGTAACTAATAGACCAGTAACGATCTTGTAGAGCCTCGGCCTTTTGTTTCTGGTTAGTCTCCGCTAACTGTAAGATTTCAGCCGCCACTAACTGATTGAACCGTTCCCACCAGACATCAGGCCAGTCAGTGGGTTCATCTAAATAGTTCCTCGCAAAGCTTACCAAACTCTTACCTATATCTCGACCTCTAATCGTCGCAGAATACCCCGCACGTAATGCCGCTAAACACCAACTGAATAGAGGGGCATTGAACCGACAAATTAATAAATCTCCGCCTTGTAAATTGGCTAAAACTGTTTGGTGATTGACAACGGCCACTGTGCCCTCAATTTGATGAGGATCGGCTTCGATATCGGGGACGACTTTCTGCGCTAATCTAATGATTGATTTCCCGCATCTGTGAGAGATAAGCAACGGTAACTCATCACAGCTAAATTCTCCTTTGATGTATTCCCAGGCATTAGGATCTGCCCCTTGAAACCCCTGTATCGATTGTCGTCTGTCTCCACAAAAGATTGCTCTAGCTCCCTGTCTTTGATAACTTGATACTAAAGCCGCTTGCGCTCTATTAAGGTCTTGACTTTCATCGACTAAAACGTAATTATAACGGGACGGAGTTAGCTCTCATTTGTGACACAACCAAAGGCAATCGTTAAAGCTTAACCGCGCCTGTTCACTCGCTATTTTTTCGGCTAATTCAAGGCAATAAGGAACGAGGAATATAGCCCAATATTGACAACGTTCATCTAGAGCTTTGGCTGCATCTTTATCTTCATCTGTTGCCTCTTCTGTTAACCTCGATATCCATCCACTAAATTTTAAACAGAAGTGATCGGCCATAGAGGCGATCGCCTGTGGGGTTGGCTCAGTTAAAGTAATCTGTGTAAACCCGAATAACTCATCTATAAAGGCGAGGTATCGGCGGAGAATTAATTTTTGTAGGTGATCGCCCTCATCAAAGAATGGTGGCATGACGGGAAACTCTTCGGCTGATACGGAGCGATCGCCCGCGATCATCAACTGGATATATCTTTGCTGCGCCCCTAAGAGCAGCTTGTCGTAAGCTGTTTTGGCTATCTCGAAGGATTTGCGTTCATCAATTGTGGCAGCCCCTCGGAAAAGTTGCTGCAAAAGTCCTAAAGCCGCACCATGTAACGTGGATATTGATACCCTATTCTTTGGCAATCTACCTTTAGTCGTTAAACGCTCGACGATGTGTCGATTAAATGCCAAAACTTTAATTTTTGCAGAAGTGGGAAGAGTGCCGCCTATTCCTTCTAATAAAGTTGTCTTTCCGCTTCCAGCACAGGCACCAATGAGTCCGTTTTTTGAACTAGATAGCGACCATTCTAGAACCTTTTTCTGATACGGATTCCAACTAAAATTTTTACACTGTTTGCGCCATAATACTGAACTGGACATAAATACTATTGGGGGAACTTTGTTTAATTATACCCATAAAAATCAAAGTATCTCTAAAATTTTACAAAGAAGAGTCACTAAAATTTACACAGAATCAAAGGTTCGTATTTTGTAAGCTAATTTAATCCAACTGCTCCTTAATCTCTTCGTGTAGGGGTCTAATTCCAGACTTTTCCTTAAACGTGATTAATTTAAGATACTTAACGTTTCCATCTGCTGCTTTCGTTGCACAGGAAAACCTTCCTAGCCGCACCTTTTACGTCATCGACTGAGGAGCGTCTGCGTTCAAAGACTTTTGAACGGTACTGTACAACCGTGACCCCTTCGCCATCGGAAGATATGACCTTTGCTCCGATGCTGTCCCAAGCGAAATGCTTATACTCGCTTAAGGTAGCTTTGAAATTCGGCTCGAACTCTTCATAATTACTGGTAGCTTCTTTTTGGAGAAGCTGTCTTAGTAGCTGATTATTTTCTTGTAGGAGTTCATTCTGCTGACTGAGCAAGTTTTTTACATCTCTTAACAAAACCCACAAATTCTGTGTTCCTTTGTCCTTTGAAACAACGGGATTGAGCAATGTTTCAATAGCTGAATTTTTAGTATCAGTCTCAGTAGTCATAATCATTTTAAAATTAATCTCAATATTTAGTATAGCCGAGAAATAAAAAGGAGCTAATTTTATTATTATAATGTTATAAAATACTAAATTTTATTGAAAAAATAGTAAAATACTTAAAAAAGTAAAAATGAATAAAATTTTGCTGATAACTTCAATATCTTTCAGTTTATTGACTTCGCCAGCATGGGCAAAGAACATCGATAAAGCTCAACAAGAGGCTTGGTACGATAAAGCTTTTTTATTAGTGCTTTTGGGTTTAGTTATGATTAGTGTTATCCTCTGGCTTTTTGGAGTGACTTATTGATTTTTTAAATATTAAAATAGTCTTGAATACCGAGAAGCAGACAAAAATTTCAATATTTTCGCCCTTGTGCTTGTGTCCCCATTCTTATTAGCTCTTGTCGTGAGATTATTCCTTTAAAACACTTTTCTTCCCTTCCAGGGAATCCATGATCGCTACTGTTTTAGCATCATCTAATAAATTAACATTTTTCTCAATTAAGTTGAGTATTTGTTCTTCTAGGTCTGACAATATAACTCTGGGTTCAGCCCCAAGCTCGGCTATAAATGCCTTGCTACTGTCTTCTAACTCATGTTGGCTTAATCTATAGAGGCGATCACTGATAATTTTGGCTTTCTCTCTGAGTTCGGGGGTGTAGGGAAGTTCCTCTAAATTTTCTTCTTTGGCTAAGTAAATCCCATCAGCCAATTGAATATCGGCGCTAAAATTGTTAATCGCCACTATCACGCCCCAGTGACCCCCTTTGCCTTTGAGGTCGGGATTGCCTTTGACCAAAATCTTGCAAACGTCTCCCTCATTGTAGGGAAAAGGGGCAAGTGACTTTTCGCGGACACGCTGCTTTAAGGCTTCTAACGCTTCAGTGACTATACGCCCCGACGGGACTTTTCCTTGCGCCCTACTGACTGCATCATTCCAAACAGAACGCTGTTCTGTTGCATTTAATTTGGTTAATGGCCTAACTTGTCGCTCTGAGGAGGGCAAAATGTGAACCAATGGTTCACATTCAGATTTAAGATTGTCGACAACGTTAGCTGCTTCAATTAAATAGTAAGGCTGGCGACGAGTAAAACCGAAACGTTCTTGAGTGTATTCTTCAAAAGAATTAAATCTAGCACGATAAAGCCGTAAAGCCCGTATTTTCCTCAAAGCACTTCCCGCCTCATAAAAAGAACGTTCCACAACTCTCTCTAATCGTAAAAGCTCCTTTTCCTCATCCGCACTTAAATACTCATCACTAACGATTTCTAGAGAATTTGGTTCATTAACAGGGGGGTCAGACATGGGTAATTTCTCCTTTTCCAAATAAGGAATTAAAGCGGTCAATAATTGTTGGGCGACGAGAGGGCAAACCCCATTGCCAAGTATTGTGGTAGCAATGCTCATTGCTGTGGGAAGCTCGTACCAGTCGGGAACAGACATGATACGGGCTAAGAAACGCGGAGTAGGACGCAGAATTTTTCCTTTAACGTAGAGGTTGATCGGGTCTAGGCGATTTCCTCCCTTCCCGTCAGAACCCAATCCAGCTTTAATCGTCCAGGCAGGTTGATTGGCAGTCCGCAGGTGTAGAGGACGATCATTTCTGGCCCCGGAGCGTTCGATCAAATAGGCAGTATCCGCCTCGTTTTTAAACTCTTGGACCACATCAAAAGGTAAGCGCTGCCATTGCCATGCTGCCAGAGTAGATTCTGGTAGGTCATCAATTAAATCAACAGTAGCCTCAAACCAGGTAATTGAAAGTTTTTTAGGTAATGTTAATTCTAGGGGTATTAAATTATTTGTGGCGACTAAGAAAAAACGTTTACGACATTGAGGAACACCGAAGTCAGCAGCATCCAAAATTAATTCTCGGTACTGGTATCCCAATTTCTCTAACGTTTCTTTAATCGTTTGGAATGATAGGCTTTTGGCGTAAGGAACAACATTCTCCAGTGTGAAAACCTGGGGTTTTAAAGTTTCTATGGCTCTACGAGTAGTGAGCGCTAGTTCTAAGTCGTTATCAGTTTCCCCCCTTTGTGGGTTGGACAAAGAGAATTTTTGACAGGGCGGTGAGCAGTGGAGAAAGTCAGGGGGTACTAGAGAACTAAAATCAACATCTTGAACTGGCTTTTTAATTAAATGCCGCCCTAAATTCTTTTCATAACACTCAGCAATGGCTGAACTTAAAGAGGGGCTATTTGGATCGAATTCAACGCCCCATACAGGTTTTATTCCCGCTAACATTGCACCGACATCGAACAATCCACCACCACTGAACAATGTCCCAATGGTAGGGGTATTATCCTTGTCAACTATGGGTTTGTATTGCCCAAACTTCCGAGTTGCCATTAGCTTTAAGAGCTTATTCCATTTACCTTGTTTCCATTATAGGCTTATAAAATGGAAATTGCCCGAGTTTTTAACAGTGCGATAGGTTTAAGAGTAGAGGCAACTTGAGAGAGAGTGACTATGACAAAAACCAAACGGCAGATGCACGAAAGATCTTTAGCTAACCTTGAATTGGGAGGACGCAAGCCGGATTATGAAGAGGCCAAGAAAAAACGTAATATAACCCTGACTGATACGGGTTGGGATAATTTGCTCGTTATTGCTCACAAAAATCATTGTCGAAGCGTTTCTGAATTGATGGAAAAAATTGGCAGACAGGAGATCAAATTAAGTGAGCCATGCTAATTGATGAAAAGCTAATGTATTGTAAATTTTTCAAGAGGAACATCTATGGGAGAAGCGAAAAGAAGGAAAAAAAACTTAGGGGATGATTATGGTCAAAAAAAATTTTCCCGACTTCATTCTTACCAATGGGAAAAACATTTACTTAAGTTTTTCAGCGAATATGAATCTCAGTCCCAGGAATTTGAAACTAAATTTATTTCTTTAAATGATGACGAAAAAAACCTCGCTTATTTTCAAGAGTATCAAAAATGGATAGAGAGTTATCTAAGTTTTTATCATCCTGAAGATAGAGAAAAGTTAGGGGTCATTATTTTAGGAAAATTTTATGACGAACTTGAGCGAATACAGCTATTAAGGGATCACGATAACCGAATCACTCAAGTCGCCGAGTGGGTTATGCAAGTGGTACTGGTTTGTTTTTATTTTAAAAAATATTTATCACCTCGAATGAGGGAAGAATATATAGAACCTCTGCAACCTTTTTATGAAGATTTGATCTTGAATATGACTTTTGATGAGAACTTAAAATCAGGCCCCAACCCGATTACACTTAAAAAATTATTTGAGGAAATTTTAGAAATTCCCTCCCCAACGGAATTATAACCGGCGATCGCTAATCTAAATCCACAGACGGAAGAGTTCGTTTCTGAGAAATACTTCTCCATTGTTGTTGAGCTTGTTCTTTCTTGTCGAATAAATAATCGCGGAGCATTTGTTGTCGTAGTATAAAAGGTAAATTGGGATTCAAATTAAGATAATAATCACTTCCTTGAAATATTGGCTCAACATCGGCTAAATTTCCCGAGAACCGGCAAATTATCAAAGTGACCTCAACAGAATTAGTCTCTTGAGTCCGGTTAGGTTGCGCTGATTCATTTAAAGGTAGGGGTTTTGAAACAATTAATTCAGTCGGAGGTACAGGAGCATTACAATAAGCTTGTACAGACCCTGTGTTTTTTACTTTAACCATTTCTCGATTAATTAAAGGGGAAACCAAGCGGCTTTCCTCTTTAACTTGGGATCTTGTATCACCAGCATCTCCCATCACTTGTGATCGACAAAATTATCTTGATTAAATCCGTTTTCTATTACTTTTTTTAATCAATGGTCAGCGTTCATCATCGAGGGTGCGCCAGCTATCCTAATCTTCATTCAATACGATTTTTCTTTGTTTTTAAATATGTATCGTATTAATACTGAGCTAAAACCCTAATTAATTGGGAATACTAACACTAGCACGGTTGAATGACAAATTTATAGATAAAACCTGGTCGTAGTCAAAGGTATAGCGATTTTTCATGGACTTAAATTTTATTTTAATTAGTTTTTTCTGGCTCCATTTTTCAATATTTTGTCATGAAATGGGGCATCTCTTAGCCGCTAAGACGGTTGGCTTTAATCCTTATTTTGTTCGAGTGGGAACCGGACCCAAAATTTTACAACTAAAATTATTTAAATCTATATTCGAGTTGAGAACTTACCCGTCTTCGGGAATAACCTATATATCTAACTTATCTTTAGATAGACTTAAGCCAAAATTACTACTAATGTATTTGGGAGGACCGAGCGTTAACTGTTTTTTTTTGCTGATCCTTAATAAGATTTGCCATTCCCGGCTTTTTAATCTAGATATTAGTTGGTATATAATTATTCAAGGATTAGCTTTTTTTGAGTTTCTGCTCCTAGTAACTAATCTTATCCCACTAGAAAGCGTTCTTTATGGTAGAAGTTGTCCCAACGATGGGAAGCAAATCTTTAATGCTTTAACTAAAAATAAACAACAATTAATGCAGATTCTTCTAGGTTTAGCTAGGTACGAAGCAAGTCAAAGCACTACAGTCACTCCTTGGTTCAATAAAGATTTAAACAAATTACAAATTTTATTTCAAGCCCAAACTGAGTTCCAACAAAAAAACTTTGAGCAAGCGGTTAACTTACTAGAGCAACTTTTAAAGGCTCCAGAACTCGCCAACAGAGAGAGAATTTATCTTATCGATCTTCTCGCTTCTATCGTCATTAACTATGGAGAAAAAAAATATCTAAGCAAGGCGGAGCGATGGTCGGCAGAAGCTTTATCGTTAGATAACGACATCAAAACTCTTCAAGGGACTAGAGGTTCGATTTTAATTGAATTAGGAAAATACCAAGAGGGGAAAGAGATGTTACTTCCCTTAACCGAAAGAGAAAACGATGCCGTTGATCGATTTATTAGCTGTTGTTATTTAGCTAAAGCCGATTATTTTTTTAGGCAATGAAGGACAAGTTAGCTTTTGGCTTAAAAAAGCTGAACAATTAAGGATTTCTAGTCCTACTCATAATCAAATTTTATTGAGAATTAAACGAGAAATTAATAAAATTTAAACTTGAGCCGAGCAAAAAAGGGCAAGAGCTTCAGACATTTTTGCCATCGACTCATACAAGCATCGCAAGGGAGCGCTGTCTTTCTTTTCTTTCTTTAGGTTGTTGCTAGACTACCTCCGCTATAATTAGGTAAAGGCTATGCCCTCCGTAATTGAAGTTGCGTTCTGTGCGCTTTGAGCGATGGTCATTAATATTCACATAATTCCGGGAGCGAGAAATTAACCGATGAAAACAATCGATATTAACCAAGCTATTTTAGAATTGTCGGAGTTAATTGAAATAGTCGGACAGGGGGAAGAAATTATTATTACCAAAAATAATCAACCTATGGCCAAGTTAGTCTCTCTTGAATCGGTTGCCATACGTTCTCCTCTTTTTGGAAGCGATAAAGGCTTAATTTCTTTGTCCGATGATTTTGATGAACCCCTAGATGATTTTAAAGACTATACCTAATGAGATTATTGATAGACACTCATGCGTTTTTATGGTTCTTTAATGGCGACCCTAAATTAAGTAATACTGCCCGAATTTTGATGGAAGATGTTAAATGCAAAAAATTAATCAGTTTCGCTACAGTCTGGGAAATGGCGATTAAACAGAGTAAAAATAAGTTAACATTAGCTTTACCTCTAGAAGATTACATACAACAAAAGGTTAAACTGGAAGACTTTGAACTCTTGCCAATCAGCTTGAGTCATCTGTCCGTTATTTCCACTCTCCCCTTCCATCATAATGACCCCTTTGACCGACTCCTGATCGCACAGGCAATAGTTGAAGATGTTTCTATTTTAAGTCGAGATTTAGCCTTTGATAGCTATAATATTCAACGGATTTGGGATTAAAAATAACTTGTCAATTAATACTAAATTTTTTCGGTTTTGATGATTAACCCAAATGCCCAGTTTTCAGATACAGTAAAGATCCCTGTTCCGTAAACCGACTAGGGACGACCCCTGGAGGATTCCTGATCCAACATCCTTGTGGATAAGTCCCCAATTCATCCGAAAACTCACCTTGTAAGACAAAAATCTCCTCTCCCTCCAAATGAGCATAATTTTTTACCTGTGTCCCTCGTTCCCATTTAACTAATGCAACATTCTCAGTCTCATAGGTATGCAGGGGGATTATTTGTTCACCCTCATTTAATCCCTGTTTCCAAGGTTGATTATTAGTATCAATGACAACACGGGTTTGGTCCAGGGGTGACATTTGCCACAGCTTCACCAGTATTACTGCACCCTCATTACTGAATGGTGTATGCCTTGAGCTTACAGGATTTCTAACATAGGTTCCGGCTGTATAATCTCCCATTTCGTCCGAAAAAACGCCTTCTAATACAAGAAACTCCTCACCACCCCCATGTGTGTGTGCAGAGAAAGAACTCCCAGGAGCATAACGAACTATAGATGTGGCCCTGGCAACTTCTTCTCCGTCTCTTTCGAGCATTCTACGTTGTACCCCCGGCATGGGCGAATCTATCCAGGGGAGTTCTTGAGTCTGTTGAACTGCACGTTGGCTAAAATCGGCGTTAATTTTCATAGTGTTTTGATAATTAAAAAACGATCGCACGATTCATTTAACAAACTTAAAATTGTTTAAGGAACTCTAAAGTTCTTTGATAATACTCCATTTTGCCAGAGGCTTGAAACAATTGGGCGGCTTTCTGCAAATCGGAACGAGCAAGCTCTTTGTTTCTTGTTTGAATATAAAGTAAAGCTCGGTTAGCGTAAGCTTCAGCATAAGTCGGGTCTAGTTCAATAGCTTTATTTAAATCATTGAGTGCCAATTCATAATTTTTAAAGTGAATGTAGAGAATGCCCCGGTTGCCGTAAGCTTGAACTAACTTGGGGTCAAATTCAATGGCTTTGGTGTAATCAACCAGAGCCAAATCAAATTGTTGAAGTAAAATGTGTATAGTTCCTCGGTTGTGATAATCTTCAGAAGAAGTCGGGTCTATCTCAATAGCTTTGTCATAATCGTTTAACGATAATTTGTACTCTTTTAAATCTTTGTAAAGAAAAGCTCGGCTGCTGTAAGCCAGGAAAAAATTCGGGTCGATTTCAATAGCTTTATTTAAATCGGCGAGTGCTTTTTCCCAATCTTTTAACTCTTGGTAAGCCAGTCCACGATAGTAGTAAGCTTGTTCAGAACTTGGGTTAATTTTAATTCATTTGTTATAATTTTCTAAGGCTAAATCGTATTTTTTTAAGTCCGAATAGATATTGGCTTTATAAATGTAAGCCATAGCTAATTGAGGATTTAGCTCAATAGCTTTATTTAAATCGGCGAGTGCTTTCTCCCAATTTTTTAACTCTTGGTAAACAAGTCCACGATTGTAGTAAGCCTCGACATATTGGGGATTAATTTTAATCGCTTCATTGTAGTCATTTAAAGCACTTTGAAAATTCTTAAGGGCTTGCTCGATCGTCCCTCGATTATTGTAGGCAAAGACTAACTGAGGATCGATCTCAATAGCTCTCTGGAAATCGGCGAGTGCGCTCGTCGATGCTTTCAACTCTCTGTAAACAATTCCCCGGCTGTTATAAGCAACTGCCATAGAAGGATTGATTTCAATCGCACGGTTTAAATCCGTTAAGGCTAAATCGTATTTTTTTAACTCAATGTTCACTAAGCCTCGATTGTAGTAAATTCCTTCTAAGCGAGGGTTGATGTCAATGGCTTTGTTGTAATCGGCAAGGGCTAATTCATACTCTTTAAGATGCGAGTAGAGCAAACCTCGATTGGCATAAGCTTCAGCTAAGTTGGGGGCTAATCGAATAACTTCGGTATAATCGGATATGGCTCCAAGTTGATCCCCCCGATCATCCTTATCGCTCGCTCGCTCAAATAATTTCTTAATTGTAGCCGGTAAAGCTTGACTCAGCAATAATTCTTGATTTCTTTGAACAGGTAAAGCTTTTAGGGGGAGATTCCCTAAACCCACAAGAATTATTAATAAACTTACCGATTTTTGAGTTATCTGTCTCATTTAATTTATCTTATTGATATCGATCAATAGTTAAAATCGAGTTAGGTGTAATTAACTTTAATTCTAGATAGTACAGCAAAAATTACTCTTACTGTTCAGCTAGTTTTTAAAGATTAATTAACTGTCATTTACGTGATAAACTGAGATAAATGGCATCCTTTTTAATTATTTATGTTTCCTCCCACTGCTTCTGATTCATTAATTGAAATTACTCAAGCTCCAATTGCTGACTCTGGTATTAAAGAGTCCACAGACCCCTCAACTGATGAAGAATTACAGAAACAACAGCATTCATATTTTCAGGCCATAGGCTGCTTGTACGGCAAAGTTACCCGCTCTGGTGAGGGACAGTTTTTTATCCAGTTAGGACGACAACAATATAAGCTCTACACTTTGCGCCACAGATACCGAGCATGGCTCACGCAATGGGAAAAAACGCCCGATGCTTCTTTGTATTTAAAGGTTTATCCGAAGTTTCTAGCCATTCCCCGTCAACCGGTGATTATCTCGTTTCAGGTGGTCGCCTGGGGTACGGAACCTTTTCCCGCACCCGAAGAAGAAGCAGGAATATTTACAATCAAGGGAATCTGGCAGTTTTTGCCGCAGTACAAGGTTCCTTGTTTGTCTGTCTACAGAAACCGTGACGCAGTAGATCCAACCGAGAAATTTAAAGCCGTTCATCTACCGGTGCTGATGCGACGGGAAGATGAAGAGGTACGACCTTTTAAGTTTAATCCTAGAATCCCAAAAGACCAATTACCGAAAAAATGGTTTATTCAAGGAAAATTTAGGTTCATCCCATCTAAAGAATGTTTTGGGTGGGTTGAGGATGACGAACCTCCGACTCAGAAATTGCCGAAATATAAGAAGCCGGTTAAAGCGGAACCCACCCCAGGGGACAAGCCAAACAATAGAACCCCAAAACCCTTTGTTCCCGTTAACGATATTAAGCCAAACAGGGAGCCAAAAACTCGTCCTGTACTCGCTGTTAAACAATCAGGTTGAGAAGGGTTGGAGATGCGCTCACCTGAAATTATTGATAAAAAAAAATAATTCCCCCTTAATTTATAGCAACCGCCAAGGCGGTTAGGACTATATATGATATGATGACAAGGAAAAAGCCATTAATAAGCTAATGCCCAAACCATACAGTTACGATTTACGCCAAAAAGTAATTCAAGCCATAGAGTTAGATGGCATGAAAAAGAGTGAAGCGGCTGAAATTTTTCAAATCAGTCGAAACACAATCAACTTATGGTTACAAAGGAAAGCCCAAACCGGAGATTACAAAGCTTTACCATTACAACCGCCCGGCAATGGTCATAAAATTGTTGACTGGAAAAAATTTGTGGAATTTGTTGAAATTAATGGCGATAAAACTCAAGCTGAAATGGCGAAACTATGGCCAGGCGAAATGAGTGACCGTACAATATCAAGAGCCTTAAAAAAAATAGGATTTACTCGCTCTCAAAACTTACGGTTATCGGGAAAGAAATGAAATAAAAAGAGAAGAATTTCAAAAAGAGATAGCCATATATAAACCTGAACAAAGAGTTTATATAGATGAAGCTGGGATGGATAATAGAGAGGATTATGGTTATGGCTATAATGAAAAAGGAAAACGTTTTCATGCCCTTAAAAATGGGAAGAGAGAAGGCCGTGTTAATATGATAGCGGCCCCTTGTAATGGAAAGTTATTCGCTACCTTTACTGTTGAGGGAGCGACAAATCGAACTGTGTTTGAAACCTGGCTACAGAATTGTTTGATACCATCCTTAAAACCTGGACAAATAGTAATAGCGGATAATGCTACTTTTCATAAAGGTGGATGTATTAAAGAATTAATCGAAGCAGCCGGTTGTCACTTAAAATATTTGCCATCTTATTCACCTGACCTTAATAAAATTGAGCAATGCTGGTCATGGTTAAAAAGTCGAATTCGTAAACTAATTACTCAATTTGACTGTCTTCGAGATGCTATGGAAGATGTGCTTGCCAAAGCGTCTTAACCGCCTTGGCGGTTGCTATATTACTAATAAAGATAAAAATTTATTTATTAATAATGTTTTCGGAGGAGTTAGGGAATTTTAGATAACTAAGATGTTTCACTCAAGAAACCAATCCCGTTCTAAAAGCAATCGCCAGCAAATGGGTTTTATCTCTGGCATTAAGTTTCTCACGGAGATCTTTCATATAAGTTTTTAAAGTGCTGTGAGTTAGATCGAGACGGGAAGCGATTTCATTGTAATTAAATCCATAGGAGAGGAACTGTAGCATCTTTTTTTCTTGTGGAGTAACCGTTGTTTTTTTGACAAGCTCGTAGTAGATTTTCTCACATTGGATATTAAACATAACAGTACCAAATGTTTTTAAAGGAACAATTCGGTCTAATTGTTCAGCAAGGGGGGCAGTGGAGAAACAGCTTGCATCCCCTCCCGATAAACAATTCCAGAGAATGATAAATAGGGTTGGATATCTTCGCTTGAGATCGTTCGCTATTTCCACTTGATCCCGATGCCAGATGAGGAGGAAATCCGGCTCGACTTGTTCCAACATAGTTTCAAGTTCCTTAAAAATTGAAAAACTTCCGATGATTTGAAATTTTCGATTGGCTTTTAAATCTCTGTAAATACTTTTTAGAAAAGAAGTATCTTCCGAAAAAACCATTAAATTCCAATTTTCCTTATAAATCGGTGTGTTTAATCCTCGGAATAAATTTTCATCCATCTTTTTGACTTGTTAAATTTGTTTAAAATTATTTTAAATACTAATTATAGTACAGAGGTTAAGAATCTTGAACAAAGTAATAAATTTTAAAGGATTTTCCCCGAAATTTGCTAAAAGGAAAAAAACGGAGAAAATCGAAAAAAGCGGCTTTCTGAGATCGATTAGTGTTAGTCAGGACATAAAGATAGTAAATAATTCTCTATTTTAAAGAGTCACTGGGAAAAGCAGGACTTTAGGAAAACAAAATTAAATAGATAACGACACTAACACCAATTTTGCTCCAGATTCCTAATTGAAATTTAGGACAAATAATAATACTCTCAATCAGCAAAAGCAAGCTCAACATTATAGAGGATGTTGTTAGTTCAGCCGCTAAAAATGTCCCGACAGCTAGAAAAATGCAGACTCCACAGATCGCCCACTGCAAAATTAACTCGACAGAATCTAACTCTTGTTTTTTGTTCATGATTTAATTGAGTTTTTCAATAGACCTAATCCATAACACATTTTTTAAATTTTGTCAGTGATCCAAATCACAGCTAAACTCGTCGCTGCAACCATGAAGTTTTGTAAAGTAAAGAACTGTAAAGAAATTAAAGAATTTCTCTCATTAAATACAAATATACTAAAAAAAGACGAAAACATGGTTTTAATGTACTATTAAAAGAGGAATTTTAGTATTGGCATAACATTTAAGTATATCATAGATTTTGTGTTTTTGTCGGTGATTTGAATCACAACACAAATTTAAGATTTTCTTCCCCTCCACTTTCGGTAGGAGTCCAAAATAGACTCAAACCCCTATAATCTCGTCGTCATAAAAATTAACATTTTTAGTCAATATTTTACGCATATATCTATGACTGTTTTTCTGTAACTGTTTTAGCTGATGAGCTTAAGAAATTTTCGTTACAGAACTTTACCTTATTGCAACCATACAACGACCAAAGGTAGATTATCAACTTATTGAAGTAGGAACTATCGTTATCACTATGAATTTTTTGAGGAGTTAGTGAATGACGATATCAACAACAACAAGCCGGACGAGAGGAATTCCCGAAAAAATCAAGGACGTTTCCCTCAAGCAGTGGTTTTTCCTGTCGTGGTGCAGCCTCATCTTAAACATAGGGGGGTCATTAATCCGAAGTGGTTCTATAAGCGCGGTAGGCTTATTGGGATTCAGTATGTGGGTACTGTTGGCACTATTCGCGGTATACATCGGCGACCATCCCACCCGACGCATTGCTCTTTTACAGAGGGTGCTGCATAAGTACAAATTCTTCCCGTTGGTTTGGCTGCTGACATTCGGAGTATTATTCTTCGATAAATTGGCACTACCCAGTGCGGCTGCCGATGGCTTCTTCTTCGCCAACATCAAAAAGAAGGCGACGGAGTTCTTAAATACCAATTCCAATGCTTCTTCTGCCACCCCGATCCTCAATTTCGGGTTTGCCGTCCTCCAGGTGATCATGCTCATCTATATCGGCTGGAGTATCGTCAAGGTTATCCAAGCGGCCAGAGAGGATGAAGACTGGAAGGCAGCCGCCAAAACCCCCTTAATCGTCCTATTCGCCTGTACAGCCGGTGATTTCGCTGTCGGTTTAGTCTAATCAAAAAGTTATGAGCGGCTACCCACAGTCTGTAAAATTTCAATCAATTTAAGTTTAATCAGGAATGATAACCATGTGCAACGATATTCTTCATCAATATGCCAATAGGGAGATCGACCCCCTCCGGGGTATAGGTAAATCAACTTTCCACAACTTGGTAGGAGACAAAGGACTATCGCCTTATTCAATTCCTCTCTTACTTCCCTCAAATGTCCCATTACTCATCAATTCATCTAACCCTTTAAGCGTTCACAAAGTCAATACAGGAGGATTAAATGTTCAATGACGAGTTGATCAGGGTAAATAAGACCCTGGACAAGACACCGATGATCTTGTTCATGCCGGGAGATCAGGCAGTCCCCTGGATGATTATAGCCGGTGCATCCTATTACATCGGGAAGCAGATTCTACAACTGTCCTGGGTTTGGACAATTCTAATAGCTGCCTGGGGAATTGGAACCTTCTGGTTGCTAACGGCGAAGGGATATCACGTCTTCTTCTCCCGGTTGTTGAATGCACCCTTATGGACTCGCGCTATCACCAAATACACTCCACTGCTTATTAAAGACCATGACTAAGATTGGCATTAAAACTATTAGATTACCGGGAGGGAAGAAGCAGAGACTAAAACCCTTTGAAGATAACTTTGACCTGATCACTTACGTTGAATACTGTGAGGGAGGTAAGAATACCGGAGCAACCGTTCTCAAGAAGAAAAACAAGGAAAGTTACAAGATAGTCGGTGGTGTTGATGTACGCGGGATTTCACCCCTCGGTGAACCCGACCAATTAATGGGTTTTTTATCGGGCATAAGTTCTGGGATAAAAGACCTACCAAAAGGAGAGACGCTTACACTGCATTTCGGCATCTTCGTCGACGACACGACTCGTCAGCGTGAATTGCTCGAACTGCAAAAGAAAACCGACTCACCCGTCCTACAATTATTGCTCGGTGGTGCGAGGAAAAGGACGAGAGGGTTAACTCTGTGTGGAATCCGTAAGCAGAACTTCAGCAGAATATATTACACATATACGGTAGAGGAGGGAGTAAATAGAGCAAATACCGATGTTTTCGAGAACATCCTCATCGCCCTAGAGAATGGGTGGCATAAATTCACCGGTGCCGACAAGGAACTCAAAACCACAGCCGTACAACAAATTTTATTGGATGGTTATCATCGGGGCTTTAACAGATTTATCAATCTGCTGTCTGAGCAGATGTACTTAGTGGTTAGACCCCTGACGGTAGAACAGTTGTGGGAGATAGATTGGGGACGCTTTAATAATACCCCGGCACGTCCCCTATCTCAAAAAGTCGTCGTAGAGAAGGAGGAATTTACCGAAGAGATAAATAGCAGGATACATCCATTGTCGTTGTTATTAAATAAGGAGGTCCCGTTCGCCTATCGAGATTGCGTAAAAAGTAATGGCAAGTTTACAGGAGTATGCCTATGGGCAGATAAACCGGATGGTTGGATAGATGGTGTCGCACAACTTAAATCAGTATGGGAGGTGATGTCCAGACCGAATGTTTACGATACCGAGATTTTCGTACAGTTACAATCGGGGAACGAGCGCTTGCTTAAGGATAAGATGAATTCTCTCACCAAACAGGCGCAGGTGGCAGCGACCCACGCATCCAGCAAGAACAATACGGATGTGGGAGCAGAATTGAGGATATCCAAGACGATTGAAGTGGAAGCAGCCTTAATCGAGGGTGAAAAACCTATATGGTCAAGTATCGTCTTCCTCATCCACCGTAATAGTAAAAAAGAATTAAATCGAGCCTGTGACGATTTCTGTTCTCTATTCCAACAGCAGAGTTGGGTGGTGCGTGAGACGGAGTACGCCTGGTCTATCTGGCTCGAAACATTCCCCACTTTAACCTGGAAAAAACTATTAACATCCCCATTTAACCGAAGGATAAGCTACCTATCCTACGAAATCCCGGGTCAATTACCGCTAGTAAGCAATTCTTCATTAGATAAAGGAGGTTTTGAATTCATAGCTTCTGAGGGGGGTACGCCCATCTGCCTCAACCTCTACGAATCCCATCGAAATATATTGCTTTTCGGACGACAGCGAACCGGTAAGTCTTCTGTGGTCAGCGATATGCTCATACAGGGGTTAGTTAGGGGTTTGCCCATCACGGCGTTGGATTTTCCCAGACCGGATGGAACCGGGACTTTTAATGACTTATGCAGACAGTTACCCACATTCTGCAAATACGTGGATACGGGGGACTTAGAGGAAGGCATCAACGCCCTCGAACCCCCAAACCTACAAGGTTTGGCTCCCAAGGAGAAAAAAGACAGATTTTCCGATTTCAAGGAATCCCTACGGGAGATCCTGAAGATGATGATATTGGGCATTGATAATCAATACTTCGATATCAATCCAGATATGGTCAACAGTTTACTCACTCTGGCTCTAGAGGAATTTTACACCAATCCCGATATCAAGGCACGATTTGCGCTCGCCTTTCGTAAAGGTTTTGGGACACAAGAGTGGAAAGGGATGCCCACATTAATTGATTTTAAACAGTTTCTTTCATTAGAACGTTTAAGGTTGATAGATCCAGATACAACGACTGTTAAAGCGTTAAAGTTCTGCAAATTGCGACTAGACGAGTGGTTGAGGAGTAGGTTGGGGGAGATTTTAAGCAAACCCACGACCTTTAACAGCGATACCCAGATGTTAGTCATCGCACTAAGAAACCTTAAAAGTAACTTAGATGCTGCCGTCATTGCATCACTGGCTTATTTAGGAGCTTTACGTCGCTCTCTGACTTTCAATGAAAGTATATTTTTCCTCGATGAAGCCCCTATCTTATTCGAGTTCGGCCCCATCAGTATCAACGTGGGACGCTTATGTGCCAATGGTGCGAAATCGGGAATAAGGGTAATCCTCAATTCCCAGGAACCTTTATCTATCGCTAAATCTGCCGGTGCTGATAAAATCCTCGCCAATATGACCACGAAACTGATAGGACGCATTGAATCCCAGTCAATCGTCGATTACTGCAATGTCTTTCGTTACCCGGAATGGTTGATAAGCGACAATGCGCTCTTAGGATTCAAACCCAATTCTATCAATTGGTATTCCAACTGGCTATTGGATGACCAGGGCTTTAGGGCCAGAGTAAGACATTACCCGTCACCGGAATTGTTGGGATTGATAGCAAATAACCCAAGGGAATCCCAATTGAGGAAGAAATACCTAGAACAGTTTGATGGTGATGTCGTCAGAGCCATATTTGAACTCGCAAAACTTTACCAGCCAGCAGCCTAAATTATCAAGGAGAAAAGTAATGATAAAAAGAGTAATACTCATAGGATTCATCAGTGCCATAGGACTTCTAGCTTTTCAGGTTCGTAGTGTGATCGCATCCGATAACATCTTAGAAGATCTCATCGGACAGTTTATTGATCTTAAATCCGAGTGGTTAGCAGTGGCTAATGGATTTGAACAGAGAATGGAAGCTTGGTTACAATCCCAATTAAACATTAATTTAGATGAAAATATCATTGGAGAATTGGGATTACCTGACCCCCAAGATCTCCGTAACTTTATCGAAGAAACATTCTCCACAGATGGAGGTATTATCGAGCAAGGCCCTTTAGCCGCTAACAATGAGGATAGAGAAGCAACTCGCGCCCTAGCACAGGAGACTTTAAGTAAAGAGGGTCAACAGGAACTCATAGACAAGTTAAATTTTGTTGAGGCGACAACACAACAGGCGATCTCATCGGGGCAGGACGCACAAAGCCGCACTGTTACCCAGGAAGTGCTAAAAGATATGGCTCTACAGAATGCTCAAATCGCTTCATCTCTGGCTGTACTGACTTCACAGACGGTAGATGCAAGCACTAAACAGGATATGGCCAATTTGAATCTCGCCAATATCTCTTCTAGCATAGATAGCCAAAATCTCAGGGAACAAGCCAATTCGGCGGGGGCGGCTAACTCATTGTTACAGATCGGTGGGTTCGCCTCTGCCGGTTTGGATTATTCCAAGAAATAAAAAATCGGCGATCGCACAGGGAAACTCGATCAAAGGGGCAGTCATGTTTATTTTAATGCAATCATCGGAAATCACACCGCAGGAATTTTTAAAGGAGGCTCAGAAAGCTCAAGAACTCGTCTCTATTGCGATGGACAAGCTGTGGATAGACGTAATCACCAGCGACCTGTATAAGATTATCGCCGACCTCGGTTCATTCTTTGCAGTGTGTACGATCGCCCTGAGTGTGGTCATCATGGTCAAGGAATTACTGGCCGATGAGTTGGCGCTTCCCCCCTACGAGAAATTGCTCTGGTTGTTCATCGTCGTGGTCTTGTTAGGTAATGGTGGTGTTTGGTTGGGACAGGCGACACTCCAATACCGCAATCTCTTAAATGGGATAAACCAACAAGTATTGACCAAAACGGCTGCCAATTTAGATAAAGCTTACGCTCAAGCTTCCGGGGAGTTGACCATCGATATCTGGACATCCCAACAGATACAGCAGAAATGCTCCACCATGACCGACCCCGACCTCAAGCAGCAGTGTATCGACGCTATTAAGAAAAACGCCCAAGAGATGGCCAATCAACAATTACCCCAAAATCCCTCACAGGATTTCTTTGACAGTCTGGGAAAGGCTATAGCCTCTCAATTGGAAACCATAGTCATCGGCTGGATGCTGGCTTGCAGTATAGCATTTCAATGGATAGTCGAGGTCACTTGGGTACTGACGGGATTATTGGGTCCGATGGCCGTCGGGGGAACACTGTTACCCGTTGCTCAAAAGTCCCTTTTTACTTGGTTGATCGCATTCTATTCAGTGGGCTTGTGTAAGTTGTGTTTTAACATCTTAATCGCTCTAATCGCGGTATTACAAACTTCTTCTCCTTCTGCCAACAAGCTCATCTTCAGTATAGCCGTTGGTGTGTTGAGTCCTATATTAGCAGTTGCTTTAGCCGCAGGAGGAGGAATGGCTACCTTTAGTTCCCTAGCGACGATCACCGGTGCGGTGGCTGGTATGGCGGGAGCGAAGATGGGGGGTGCGATGATGACCGGGGCTAAATCATCTGGGGCGACGGGAATGGGATTTGTACTGAGTGCGATGTCTGCCGGTAATAGAGCCGCATCCTTTGTTAGACACAGGAGATCGTCCGGCAATAGCTCAACAGTTACGGTCATTCCTTCTACTTCCCACCGGATAAGTGAAGCTTCCTCTGGCGTGAGAACGATAGACGTTACTTCCACAAGGAACGCTCTACCACCTGCCTCTAAATCTTAATAATTAATAGCAGGAGTGCAACAGATGACATTAGGAATCACGGGAAAATTCAAGAAAGTTTCGGAGAATTTAAGCTTAAGAGATTCATTCGGATCATTAGTTTTAATCTGCTTAGGAGGTGTGGGATTGACAGTATTCTTTCAGGTTATACTATTCTTTAACTATGTCAAACTGGCCACTAAACCACCCCCAACTTTAGTTCAATTAAGCAGTGGCGAATCGATAACCGTTAAGGGAATAGGGAACAAGGATCGAACCGACGAATCGATCCAGAAATTCGTTAGAGATATCTTAAGTTTGACATTCACCTGGACGGGACACCTCCCCACGACTGACGCGGGTGCTGAGGGAAATTACCAAAAAGATACGGGCGTTTCCATTACTATTCCCGGTTCGACCAAAGCCGATAGTAAGATTACCACAGCCGCCTATCAAGCGAGTTTTGCCTTTGAATTAAATTTCAGACTGGAGTTCCTGAAATTATTAGCCGGATTAGTCCCCGAATCGGTTTTTACATCGGATACCCAGATGGCTTTCATTCCCGTTTATATAGAGAAACCCCAACAGGTTGCACCGGGTAAATGGAAAGTCGTCGTCATCTCCAATCTGATGATGGTCAAAAATGGTCAACCGATGGGTGAATTGATCCGTTTCAATAAAGAAATTTACGTATCTGCAATAGTCCCCCCCAATTACGATTTCTTACCCCCGGAAACTAAATCTAAATCCCTAGCCGCTCAAGTGATGAACATGAGACAGTCTGGATTGGAAATATACGCGATCGCCGATTACAAACAACAAGATTTACAGTAGGATTAAAATCATGGTCAACACAATAGAAAGCCCTTCTGTTAAAGAGAATTCAATCGATGACCCTTGGACGAATAATGAAGAAATAAATCCCTCTTCAGAATCCAATTGGAATTGTGAATCCATTAACAATTTATTAGAATTACCCAACGATGATAAACAACAACTTTCCAATAATATTGAAGAAGAATCAACCCTATTTGCTGAACAGGAAGAACAAGGCAGTGAACAAGAAACCCAAGCCAAAAAGGGTAAATCTTTCTCTAAGAATCCTTACGTTAAATTAGGATTGATAGGTTTGATATGCGGCAGTGGTGTCATAGTAGCGGGGATATTCCTAACCAATGCCCCCTCCTACAGAAGTGCAACTGCAACCAAAGAAAAGCAGGAATCAACTAAAGAGAAGGACAAAACTTTATCACCGGAGGAACAGATAGCGCTATATAAGGCGGAGGCGGCATTATCTTCCCAATCTCAGCAGTTAAAGAAGATGGGAGAAGCCGCCGACTTGAACCAACCCCTCCCACAACCTGTTATGCAGTCAGCATCAAACTCCGAAACTGGGGAGATCCCGAAGGTGAGTGTAAGCCAACCGAGTTCCCCATCTAATACATCAACTGAAGTTTCATACAGACGACAGACACCCCCATCAATTAATTCAGTTCCCAGGACTAGAGGACAGATAAGTTATTCTCCGGCTGGTAATATTAGTCGCCGTTATAACGATCGCCCTATTACTCTTAGAAATTCCTCAATCGCGATCAAACAGCAGCCCACTACAGTTATCAATAATCCTACTGAATCAGTCAATCCCCTAGAATTGTGGCAGAAGTTAGCCGGTTTGGGTTCCTATACTGCCTCATCCAAATCTAATAATGATGAGGGTAACACGGAGGTTGATAATTCATCAGGAGATAAAGTCTTAGATATGTCCGATGCCCAAGAGGTTGATGATACCAATAATAAACAATCTCAGAAATCATCAAGAACACCGGTAATTTTAACCTCTTCAAAGGGGAATAGTGAGGAAATGGAATTACTGGGGGACTCGCCTACTCAAAGTTCGATCATCCCTGTGGGAACTACTGTTAAAGGCGAGATGGCCACGTCAATTATATGGGCGCAGGGAATGAAACACTCAGACCCATTCGTCGTAACTTTATCTCAATCGATAAGCGATCCTAACGGCGTTGAAGTATTACCCAAGGGGACAGAGATAATTTTTGAGGTTCATCAAATTCATGATAGCGGTATGGTTACTGGGGATGCGATCGCCATAAGAGTTAACGGGAAAGACATAGAGTTACCCGAAGGCGTATTCGCCTTACGTGCCCCTGGAGGGAAACCGTTAATTGCTAAGTTGAGGAATGATGCCTCACGAGATATAGCCAAACGGGATGCGATGGGTTTCGTCGTCGGTGCATTGGGAAAACTTGGGGAAATCGTTAACCGTCCCACCTCAACGTCATCATCGAGTGGTGTCGGTGGTTTTTCTCAATCTTCTACTTAGGGTTTGCTGAAAAAGCTGGAAAACCTTAATAAAAAAGAGCTACAGGCGGATGGGAAAGGAAAAAAAGATCAGTTGAAGAAGCTAAAACCTTATAAAATTGGTAAAAACCCCTTGCACTTCTTGTTTTAGAACAAATGTATCGCAAGTCACCCCAGTCCTCAATCACCCCAGACAACTTTAATTTGCCTTTTGAGGGAAAATTATCCCCAAATAATCGTTGGGTAATAATGGCAGAATTAATACCTTGGGCGGAATTTGAAGAAGAATATGGAAAAATTTTTTCACAAACAACTGGTGCGCCAGCTAAACCTTTTCGGATGGCATTGGGCGCATTAATTATTAAAGAGAAATTAGGAACAAGTGATAGGGAAACTCTAGAACAAATTAAAGAGAACCCTTACTTACAATACTTTATCGGTCTATCATCTTATAGTAATGAAGAACCATTTGAATCATCAATGATGGTTCATTTTAGGCAAAGAATAGATTCAAAAATTGTTAATAAAATTAATCAAAAAATAGTAAAAAATTTAAGAGAAATAAATCAAGAAGAAGAAAATAATAAAAAAAAAGCCGAAGAAAGAGAAGTCGAAAAAATTCTCAATAAAGGAAAGTTAATCTTAGATGCTACTTGTGCCCCTGGAGATATAAAATATCCAAATGATCTAAGCTTATTAAACCAAGCTAGACAGCAAACTGAAAAAATTTTAGACTGTCTCTATAAAAGTGTGAAAATAAGTCTAAAAAAACCAAGAACTTATCGGAAGAGCGGCAGAAAAGATTATTTAAAGGTAGTTAAAAAGCGTCGTCCATCTGAAAAAGAAAGAAGAGAAGCTATTAGGAAGCAGCTACAATATGTGAAAAGAAATCTTTCTCACATAGACAAGTTAATAGAGGCTGGAGCGGAGTTAAGCCGTCTCCGGTCAACAAAATATAAAATGTTGTTGGTAGTAGTAGAAGTTTATCGTCAACAATTATGGATGTATCAAAATTTTTCTTCGAGAATTGATGATAGAATTGTTAGTCTAACACAACCACATATTCGCCCTATTGTTAGAGGAAAAGCTGGAAAACCTGTAGAGTTTGGAGCTAAAATTTCAGTAAGTTGCTTTGAAAACTATGTTTTTTTAGACCATTTAAGCTGGGACAATTTTAATGAATCAGGAGATTTAAAGTTTCAAGTTGAAAGGTATAAGGAATTTACAGGATATTACCCCGAATCCATTCATGTCGATAAAATTTATCGAACGAGAGCAAACAGAGAATGGTGCAAGGTAAGAGGAATAAGAATCAGTGGACCCCCTTTAGGAAGACCCCCTAAAAATGTTATTCAACAGGATAAAAAACAAGCTATTGATGATGAGCGTTTCCGCAATGCTATTGAAGGAAAATTCGGACAAGCTAAACGAAGATTTAGCCTCAATTTGGTGATGACTAAACTCCCTGAAACATCAGAAACATCTATTGCTATTACTTTTTTAGTTGTCAATCTTTCCACACTGCTACGGCAGTTTTTATCAATTTTTTTGTGGTTATTTTTCAAGAGTAAAACATTTGAACTGAAACAACAATTTTGATTAAAAAAAATGTACTTTAAAATATTTAAAATATGTAAAACTTATCAATTGCTCCAAAAATTATAGGCTTTTAGCCGCATAAATTTTTGAGTCACTTTTTCAGCAAACCCTACTTATGATAGCCCTAATTACATGGGTGCTGTGTTGGAGGGCGGCTTTGAACCCCTCAGCGATCAGATCAAAAAAAGAAATGACTCAGAAATTGATGAGTTACGGGATAGGGAACGTCTCTGGTATCTCAATCCGGGGACGAAAGTACAGATACAGGTTAATCGATCGTTGGAGCTATAGGGAATGAGGACATTTGTATTAAGCAGTTTAATTATGGGATTAGTTGCCCTACCCGTCTTGTCTTTTCCGGATATTGTACGACAGATAAGGATAGGGGATAACAACGGACAGACTCGGCAAATTAAACCAGAAACCATTTATTTATCCAATGGTCACGGTGTAACCATTAGTTTTTTAGCAACTGATGAAACTATCTCTCAGGCGTGGTTAGATAATCCCTCCTTTGTCGTTCTAACTGCCGATGGATGTTTAAAAGGATTACAGGATAACTGTACAGATGGTGGAGATGTTAAGGTTCTCCATTTAAAGAAAATAAACGATTTAAAGATACCAGGACTCCCCCAAACGGCTCAAAGTTTGCTGACCGTTATTACTCAATCGAATGAAGGTAAAGGTAGCGTTTACCTCTTCAAAATCGTTAAGTCAACCACACCCAGTTATTTAGTTTTTGAAATAACTGAAGTGGAAAATAATCAACCCGTTAACAATCATGAAATAGTCCAGACATTCCGACAGGGAGTGTTAGCCGCTAAACAACAAAATTTATTACAGGATGGTTCCCCCTTGGATAAGAAAGTTAACAATTTTATTTCCTATCTATCAAAGGGATTGTCAGTAGAAGAATCTGCCAATAAAGCTGGAGTTTCTAATGATGTTGTTAATCGTTTACAGGAGTTAGGACAATAATGCTCCAAAAACTCCCTTTACTTCAAAAATTAAAACTCCCCTATTTCTTCTTTCTCGGATGGGGAATATTCTGGATACTTAGCTTTATATTATTGCTGAGTAAGCCGGGAATATCTTCAGATAATCAAATCGTTACCTTTGAATCTTTACCTTCATTAGCGGAAGGAGGGTCATTTGATTTACCCGATAATAAAAAGTTCAATTGGAAGGAGGGGCAGCGATTGGAAAATTTGTTAACTTTAGAAGATTTAGAGTTGACAAACATCACTTTGAATGATATTTTAAATAAAAGTGATAACACAAATGCTAATTACACCCTTAACCAATTTGGCTATTTCCAGAAAGCCAACTTCGGGAACTTGTTAAATAATGTCAAAGGGCTAAGGGATTATCGGGTCAAACAGATTCCCTTCGTCCAAAACTTCCTCAAGTCTAAAGGGTATAATCTTAGTAAAGTTCAAAATGCTCTTCTCAAAAATTTAGTCAAGAAATACCCAGAGTTAAATAAGCTTACCTTCAAGAATTTCGACTTATCTAAATACAATTTATCCTCAATACCAGGGTTAGCTGATACACCCTTAAAACAATTTAGCTACTGGCAAAGTTTAAAGGTTAGTGAAGTTCCAGCTTTAGTAAAATACCCCCTTAATTCTCTAGGTATTGGTGGAGGGTTCGCTCTTGTTGACTTGGTGTTGGGTAAGTCGGAACATCCCACTAACCGCAGTATTTCTGGTGGCTACAATGTTGGTTTCAATAAAAATTGCTCTCATAACTGTGCCCAGATCGAATTGACGGGAAATTTTCTAGTAGACGGCAAACAGTGGATAAGCGGCAAGTATCAAGAAGTCGATGGGGGTAGCGGTTGTCTTGCCGGAAAGGAACCTACAGGCAGACATCCCTACGGACCGAATTTTAAGGTAGTTGTTTGGAATACCAACGAGGCCACTGATATGGTAGAAACAGCTTTATTCTTCCGGTTTTGTAGTCTCTGTGGTTGTTCCCCTTATTTGGTGGGACCAGTTCCTTTTAAGTCTTATCACGTAGGTGAAGAAATATTCGTTGGATTATAAAGCTATGTCATATTACATTGGTCAATCAAACACCCCTAATATTAACCTACCCACCTCATCAATAACTAACTTCCTCAATACCCCATCTGGGTTAGCACTCCTAGGGTCAGTTGCCGCATTCGGCTTACTATCATTAATAGATAATGGTGGTAGTAAGAAAGCCAAACTCGCTACTTCTTATTGGGGAGGTGGAGGTGAAAAACGTAAAGCCGCTCAAAGGGCAAGGAAGCAAATAGATGATCCTAAGAGAAACTCGGCTGCTCTATACTTGGGAATGCCGGATAGGGTTCTCCAAAAGTTACAGGAGCGATGGGTTATCGATAAAAGAGAAGTTTTCTGCCAACGATTTCCCTCCCCCGACACTTTCTACGTTCCCGATGTACAGAGAGGGGTGGCAGTCTTGGGAGGCGCAGGAAGCGGTAAGACCTTCTCAGTAATAGATCCTCTCATCAGAGCCGCCTTAGATCAGGGATTTCCCACCATAATCTATGATTTCAAATATCCTGCACAAACCAGTCGGGCTGTGGCTTACGCCTTAAAACGAGGCTATAAGATTAGGGTATTTGCGCCAGGTTTCTCCGAGTCTGATAGTTGTAATATCTTAGACTTCTTGAAAGATGCTGAGGATGCAGTGGCCGCAGGGCAACTGGCCCACACGATCACTAAAAACTGTGATCTCGGTAGTGGCGGCAAAGGCGATAAATTCTTTGAGGATGCGGGTGCTACTTTGGTTGAGGGGGTCTTCCTACTCACCAAGGCTGTTGCTCAAATGCGAGGTCGTCAATACGCTGATTTAATGACTGCTAGTGCTATATTATCTTTACCCAAGTTAGGTTTGAGATTACTACACGCACAACAGCAAAATAAGTTTCCGGTGTGGACTATGCGACCATTAGACCAGATCATGAGTGTCAGTGGTTCATCCGAGACGGAAAGTAGTATCGTGGGTACGGCACAAAGAACCTTTCAAAAATTCCTTAAAAAAGACTATATTGGTGCTTTCTGTGGTAAGTCTACATTACCTTTGGACTTAGATGGTAAGACTTTAATAGTCTTTGGGCTGGATAGGAACAATAGGGATATTGTCGGGCCGTTATTGGCAGCCACGTTACACATGGTTGTCTCTAGGAATATAAGCCGCGTTGAACCCAGAAAAGACCCTCTATGTGTCTTTTTAGACGAACTACCGACAATTTACCTCCCTCAACTGCAAAATTGGCTAAATGAGGCCCGTGAGGACGGTTTCTGTGGTGTTATCGCTGCTCAAAACCTGGGTCAATTAGAGCGTATCTATGGGAAAGAACTGGCACGAATTATATTCGGCGGTACAGCCTGTAAATTCCTCTTTAATCCCCAAGATCCCGAATCAGCTAAGTATTTCTCCGATTTCTTGGGAGAAGTAGAGGTCAAATATGACTCTAAATCTCGTTCTAAAAATACAGGGAAACACGGTGGAGGTGGCAGTCGGTCAACGTCAGATAATCGTCAAAAAAGACCATTATTTGAACCGGCACAATTTTTAAAACTTCCCACTGGTAAGGCTGTAATCATCAATCCTGCATATAGTCGGGGTGAGGAGGAGTATGTTCCCATTAAGCAAAAGATTAAGGTGGCCAGGTGCGAAATTCAGGAAATGGAATGGTCTTGCGCCAGGTGGCCTAAAATTCGGAATGCCCTTAAGCGCGATCGAATTTCTGATGTAACTGACGATATCCGCAGGAAACAGTTTGAAGAACGGTTAGCGCTTGTCAATGAGTTATTTCCGGAGCCTGAGCAGCCCAATAATAATAATGGTAAAGGAGGAAATCAAGGAGGTGCTAAAAAGCAAAGTCAAAATCAAAAACAAGCGTTAAATAATGTAAACAATGGTCATAACAAAAAACTGTTGGATACGATGGAAAAATTAAATCAAGTAATTGCTGATTAACTTTTGAGGAATTAAATTATGAAGATTACCGAAAAAATTAAAGAAACCTTAAAATCCGCTAAAGAAGAAAAGTTGGAGCCTTTTCCCGCCGATCTAGAAATTGAAACGGTTGAGTTTTTTGACCAGTTAGGCGTAATTGGTGGTCATACTCCATTGGGGTTTTTTGAATTAAACCGTTATGACGATCATGTTTTTGAATATATAGCTGTCTACGTTAATGGAACTCTTGCTTATTTTCTAGAAAAACCCGGAAAAAATGAAAAGGTTCTTTTTAATCGTGTTCAAAATTTGAAAAGTATTTTAAACCCAATAGGGAGGTAATTTATGTCCGTAACCCCAGTTAGTGAAAACCACGTTAGCCAGATGCAAGGCGCGTTAATTGCTTTTGCTCAGTCTTTTTTGCAAATGCAAGCCTTAAAAGCAGAAGAGGAAAAAAAACAAGAAAAGGAAAAAAAAGACGAGATTGAACCACAGCAAAGTCAAGAACAAAGTAGCTCAAAAATGACAGGTAAGAACGAAACTAATGGAAAAAGTGATCAAGTAGCGATAGAAAATAATGAATTGAACGGAAAGAAAGAAGTAAAATTAGAAAATAAACCAAAAGATAGTGTTAATACTGAAGAAAAAGAAAAAGACCAAGCCAGCGAAGTCATACCTTTCATTCAAATTTGGCAACATGAAACATTAATTAAAGGGAAAACTGATAAGGGAAAGGAAATTAATAATTTAGACGTTGCTTTAAACAGTAAATTAGAGGTAGCGTATCAATTAGCCCAACCAGGACAACAAATTAAAGGCTTGGAAAACGTTGAGGTTAAATTTCAAAAAGAAGACAAAACCTTAACTTTTTTTAAAACAGATAATGAGGGCAAAGTCGAGATTAATGCTAATTTTTCAAGTTCTCAACAACAAGTAAAATCTCAACAACAGAAAGAAAGCCCTGGATTTTCTAAAGCATTAGAAACTAAAGCAGAAGGAAATCCAGACATTCTTAGCCAATTGATTAACGATTTCCAAGTTTTCCGCGAAGAAATGAAAACCGAAATCCGAGCGGGATTCAAAGATGAAGTTCAGCAAGCGGTTGACGAGGCGTTAAAAGAACGGCTGAAGAATCTGCGCGATTACAAATGGTGGCAGAAGGCATCTCAAGGGACTGGGCGTATTTGGGATCTATGGCGTACAAAAAGGCAGGAGCAGTCAGCCGCTTCTACCGTTCTTCAATTGTGGAAAAAGCACACGGTGAGAGGTGATCGTCAATACAAAGGCAATGATTATACAATATTGCGTAAAGGCGATTTGTTTAAGCTTCAGGACAATGAAGGGCAGGAATTGTTAAGATTTAAAACTAACAGTTTTGGTGGTGTAATGCTCATTGATTCTAATCTCGATGAAAATCATCTCAACGCCATAAAAATTTTGAAAAATGCCTTAAAGACAGGTGATGTAACTGACAGCTTTGCCACAGAAGATCGATTATTATCTGTCAAAGAAGCCAGAAGCACCCGGCTCATGGACGAGTTTGTAATTTTGGCTAAACAGTCGACAGAAAATTTTGTAAAAATAGTAGATAAAGAGGAAAAATATTTGGTCAAAGCAACGCCTAAAGGACAAATTGGCATAATGCGTTTAAATGCGGCTGAAAATACCTATGAGACTATATTTCAGCGAAGTTTCACTCATGGAAATTTCAATCACATGACTACTAAAGATTTGGATTATATCGAGAATATGCTCGATATGACCAAGAAATCACAACGAGAAATAGAGCGGCAAGTGGAACAAAGACGCAATGAAGCTCCTGCTAGAAGAGGGCGAGGTCGTTAACAATTAACCAATTTTTATTGGCAGTAATAAGATTTGATTACAGTTCTATAAAAGTTAGCGATCGCTTGTTAATCAAACAAGTTTAAATCAACTTGTTATCGCTTAATTTTCCCATGCCTTTACTGCCAATTTCATTAATTTAGTTGAGGACTTAAAATGCAAAAAGAAATCATAAATAATTTAAGATGCTTCAGGGGAGCTTACTTAAGTTTCCCCGCACTGGAGAGGAGCAAGGTAAAACAGGAATTTTTACAACAATTATCCTCTGATTTAAAGATTCCTGTTTATTACTGGAATCTGGCAACTAAAGACTTAACTGATAATGGCGATTATAAACAGGAACTAACCACATTACAAGACTTGTTTGAGAGCTTACAAAATAATTTCACTGAGGGGATATTTTGTCTCGAAAATATAGGGGCTTTACTTCACGATGAAATAAAAACTAAAAGGGAGGTATTAACGACTTTTCTTCTTGATACCTTGGATAACTTTAAGTTATTTGAAAAAAAATATTTAATATTGTTGGATGTTGAAGAACTTGAGTTACCCACACACCTTAATTCACTGTTACCATCTGTTATTTATCCTTTACCTACTATCTCCCAAATTCAAGACATATTACAAAACTTTTTTAAGAGAAATGGGATTACTCTAGAAATAAGCGATCGCCTAATCAACTCAGTCTCAGGTCTATCAGCCGCAGAGATAGAGGTTGGTTGTCAACTGGCCTTAAGTTCTCCCGACTTTGGCGATGGGCTATACCAATATAAAATAAAACGTTTACAAGGATTGGGGTTAGAATTCTTACCCCTTCCTGATGTTAGCGACTTTGGCGGCTTGGATAGGCTAAAACTTGGTATAGAACAGGTTGCTTTAGACTATTCATATAAAGCCAGGGAATATAACTTACCATTACCTAAAGGCTGGTTATTAGCAGGTCCACCAGGAACCGGGAAAACTTTTGCGGCTAAGGTTGTTGCTAGAAGACTTGGTTTTCCATTAATCAGTGTAGGGGTTGACCTAGTTAAATCCAAGGGGGCAGCATATCTAAAACGAATTCTCCAGAGAATCGAAGCGGCAGCCCCCGCAGTCTGCTATTTTGATGAGTTTGATAAGTTTTTTGACCCTGAAGCCGCTTTAACGGGGTCAGGTTCAACTAAGGAAGTGTTGGGTGTTCTCTTGACCTGGCTTCAGGAGAAACAGACTAAAGTTTTTGCGATCGCAACATTGAACCGTTTGGATGCCTTACCCCCAGAACTCACCAGAGCAGGACGGTTTGATAAAATATTTTACGTTGGGTTTCCTCAAGCTATTGAACGTAAGCAGATATTTCAGCTTCATGCAGGACGGTTTGATGAACGCTACTTGGTGGCAGATGGTCCGTTAACGGAAAGGGAGTGGAGATTGCTCTTGTCGGAGTCGCAGTATTGCACGGGGGCAGAGATACGGGCGATCGTGGAAATGGCGGCAAAGAACCGATTTTACAACAATAGCCCGATCAACCTAGAACTAAACGATTTAATAGCGATGCGGCGCGTGTTAACGCCATTGTACGTGAGAGACACAGAAAGAGTTCTTGCTATGGAAAATAGGGCGCGTTTCGTGGCAGAATCGGCATCAAGCCCCGATAATTCGGTATTTGCGCCGAAGAATTGGGACTTATGGGGGGATGAGGAGAATTAAAAATTTTCCTCCTTTTCTAAAGCTTGAATTTTTTCATAAAGACTATCGACGGTTTCTCCTTCAAACAGTTGCTCTTTAAGTTGTAAATAATCATCTCTGTCTAAATTACAAATAGCTAAAAATCGCATGACTTTAGAAGCGTCTAGATGTTTACTTAAAACTTGAAAGGCTTCTTGAATAATTTCTCGGTCTGTATCTAGGTTAATTTTCATTGTCTAACTCCTTTGTTAACAATTAAACCTCATTTAAGACTAATATTATTTATCTTTGATGTTTAAGCCATATTTTAATAGCTGAATAATAAAATTTTCTAATATTTTTTAGAAAAAATACGATAGTAAATATAAATTAATTTTCTTTTAATCTCCGTAAATTTCTCGCCGATGTCCAATTCCTCCAATATATACTATTTTTTCGAGATCATCGACTTCATAAAGTATTCTGTAATCACCTACCCTTATACGCATCGGTGGCTGAAAAGCTTTAAGTTTTTTACACCCCGGAGGACGAGGGTCATATTGTAGTTTATCAATAGCTTCTTTTATTCTCTTCTGAATATCAGAAGGCAGTCCTTTAAAATCTTTGGCTGCCTTTTTATCGAGTTCAATTCTATAAGTCTGACTTAACTCTTCTTCTTGAGATGATTCAAAATCCGAGTTCACTTTTGAGGTCGTCCCAGTTGATTGTTCCTTCTCTTGCCGATCTTTCTTTGGCTTCACAAAATTCTCTCCAGTCTTCCTCGATCTCTTTTTCTTCTTCTATCTGTTTTAGTATAGAACGTAAAAGTCCATCATAAGAAGACAGGTACTCATCTATAAGTCGCAATGGAGATTTCCTTAATCTAAATGATTCAATAAACAAATCAACGAACATTTTGATAGACTTAAACGGTTGTAGAGTTGGGGCATTTTTTTGAGTTGTCTTGTTAGCTTTGCTAATTCTTTTCTCAACTATCTTAACAAATTTGTGTTTTAATTCTAGGGTCGGGGGCAAATAAATCCAATAATTTTTGACAATATCAGTTAGAGCAATACACAATTCAATGCTTGTGGTAAAATCAATATGTTGGGGATAAGTTGACTGAAAAACTTTAGCTAAAATAACTGTCTTGTTAAGTTTTGATATAAGTTCTCCTAACCTTTCTCCTATTTGAGCATAACTGATCCCTTCTCGATCAGCTAATTCACGGTAATATTCCTGACGTTGGGCTTGAAAATTTCCCTCTTGTGTATTTTTGAGACAATTTTCTAAATGTTGTTTAGCTTGGCATAAAGTCTTTTCGTCAATGCTATTAATTACAAATTTGGGTTTTAATTTAAGGGAAGAAAGCATTTTAGGTACGACGCTCGGCTGATTGTAAAATAATAACGTATTGTTTACCTGACTTTAGAGTTGGGCTATTGTGGGTAAATTGATAGCACTTAATACACTAATTTTAACGAACAAAGGATACATAGCTTACCTTGATCATAAATTGTATTATTTCGGGCTACATCAATTATGGCACAACACTTGTCTTAATTTTGGCACTCGACTTACTTTTTTAAGGAAAATTTGGGTCAAATTCGGACTGAAAAGCTTATATAATACTAATTTAAAAGGCATTAAGTCTATAAGCTACGCCTAAACTCTCATAAATAAAGAACTCTGACGAGAGCGATGACGAATAGCAATTAATGAACTATAACGGGAATAAAAAATTATCTTTAGTAAGATTTAACCCCAAAAGTCGCCATCAATAAAAGTATTCATTATGGACCTGAGTCCATCGGAACGCTCAAAGTTATTTTAAACCCTCAATGCGAGCGCCGCTTACCAACCCTCAAATCAATAACTAAGGCTGAGTATCTTTCTTCGGAAATGAACACTCAACAGTAATCTTGAGGTGACTGTCAGCAGAACCCTCAGTTAAATAGGGTATCCCTGCCTTACCTGCTACTTTAATACCAAATTCCAATGTAACCTTATCTATAGAGCCAGCAGCAATTCCTTTAAAAGCATTGAGACTATAAGTTGTATAAGCCTTAATGGTATGCTCAATAGCCTTCATACTACCTGCGATCGCAGTCTTACCACCTAACCCTTTTCCTTTACCCAGACTGTCCCTGGTCAATTCTTCTTCCTCCTGTTCTTGTTCGACGACAGGAGTAACATCAACGTTATCGTCGGCTTCTATATAGACTACGGTATCATCGTCAAGCTGTATGGGCGTAAGTTGAACCATCTATCACTTTATTGGCACTTCAGGAATTAGCAATTAATATAGCAAATATAATACCCAAAATTATGTTATGAGTCGAGATGCACTTGTTGTAGGAATAAATAACTACACCTACGATGGGTTACACAATCTAGAAGCACCGGCAAGAGATGCCGAAGCGATCGCATCTCTACTGGCCAAGCATGGGGATTTTAATGTCTGGAGATTACCCGAAGCCATTAATAAAGAGGATAATTCGCTTTATGTGGGCAAGAAGGGTAAAGTTACCCTCAAACAACTTAAAAAAGAATTAATCAAACTATTTAAGCCAGATGGCCATAACATACCCGATACGGCTTTATTTTACTTTTCAGGTCACGGATTGAGAGAAACGGAAGGTATTCCCGAAGGTTTCTTAGCCACTAGCGATGTAAATCCTGATTTAGAAGTTTACGGTCTATCACTACAGTGGTTGAGACGATTATTACAAGAAAGTCCGATTAAGCAACAGATTGTATGGTTAGATTGCTGCCACAGTGGAGAATTACTTAACTTTACCGAAGCTAACCCTGGTGAAACGGGGCAGGTACGAGATCGCTGCTTCATAGCCGCCTCACGCGAATTCGAGCAAGCTTGGGAAGATTTAGGCGATTCCTATAGCGTACTGACTAAAATATTGTTGAAAGGACTTAACCCCAATCGTTGTAAGAATAGATGGGTAGATAATTATGGTTTAGTTGATTATTTGAATCAAAACATTAACAATGCTACACAGCGTCCCATTTTTACCAACTTCGGTCAACCCATCAACTTAACCCGTACATGGGAAGTGACAGAAGAGAAAGTAACAGTAACAGTTGAGAATGCTATATGTCCTTATAAAGGATTAAGATATTTTGATTGTAACGATGAAGACCCGAAATACTTTCACGGACGTGAAGAGTTAACCGACCAACTAATTGATAAAGTTCGTACCAGCAACTTTGTTGCTATCTTGGGTGCTTCAGGCAGTGGAAAATCTTCAGTATTGAGGGCAGGATTACTACATCAATTAAAGCTAGGTCGTAAGTTAGCGGGTTCAGAGAATTGGCAGTATTTAATTATGCTTCCAGGCGATCGCCCGTTACAGAATCTAGCTCAAGCATTTATCGACCCCACCTTGACTCAACCCGATAAAGCGGAACAATTGGGGAAAGCCGAAGGTTTATTAAAAGAGGGTGCTGATGGATTGAGGCGATTAATTCAATCAAGTGATACCCCCAAAACACTATTAGTTATTGACCAGTTTGAGGAAGTTTTTACCCTTTGCTCTGATTTTAATGAAAGAGAAGAGTTTTTTAAATGTATTTTAGGTGCTATTGAACAACTTCCCGATAAATTATGTATTGTCCTAACAATGAGGGCTGACTTTTTTGGTAAGTGTGTAGAACAAAAATATAATGGACTGGCAAACAAAATACAGGAGCATTTGATTTCAGTAACACCGATGGAACAAGAACAGTTGAGGAATGTGATCGCTCGTCCTGCTGCTCAAGTTAATTTAGCCGTTGAAGATGAATTAATTGAACAGATTTTAGAGGATGTAGAGGGTTCACCAGGGGGTTTGCCTTTATTAGAATATACTTTAACCGAACTATGGAAACAGAGAACGAATAATACTCTAAAATTGGCAACTTATATAAAATTAGAGAGGATAGGAGGCACACTCGATCAACGAGCTACCGAAGTTTATAATCGGTTAGATCCTGATGAACAAGAAACGGCAAAGCATATATTCTTGAGTTTAACTCAACTGGGAGAAGGAACAGAAGATACCCGTAAACGAATCTTCAAACAAGATTTAATTACAACTAAACATTCATCTGTGTTGATTGATAAAATAGTTCACAAATTAGCTGATGAAAAGTTGATTGTCACTTCTGAGCAACTTGAAAAACGATCGGCTAATGCTAGAGTTGCTGTAGTTGACGTGGCTCATGAAGCTTTAATAAGACATTGGGAACTTTTAAAACAATGGCTTAATGAAAATCAAGAAAAGTTATTGCAGCAGAGAAAGATTGAAAATAATGCACAATATTGGCATAAGGAGGGAAGAAAAAATAAAGATTTACTACGAGGGAGCCGATGGAAAGAAGCCAAAAAATTTCTTCAAAAACACAAAAATAATTTTGATTTAAATGAAATAACACAGCAGTTTATTAAAGCTAGTAAAAGCGAACAAAAAAAACGTTTAGTTCTTGGTAGCGTTGTTTTAATGATTGTTTTTTTATCTTCAATTGGTGCTATTAATCTACAAAAATTATTACAGTTTTATCAAGAGAAAACTTACTGCCCTTACAGAGAAAACAAAGCGAGAAACTGCTTTAGATTAATTATTACTAGCGGAGATAAAGAAGAACGTTTATTTAGTTCTACCAGTAATTATTTTCTTGAAGAAGGAACTAAATACTTTAAAAAATTTACTCAAACAAATAATCCAGAACAAAAAGAGCAAAACTATAACCAAGCTGTCCTATCATTTCAACAGGCTATAGAAAGCGATCCGGCTGACCCAGTTCCTCAAATTTATCTAAACAATGCTAAAGCTAGATGGCGAGGGAATCCTTTAAAATTAGCGGTTGTTGTTCCAATTGATTCTATGAAGAGGCAGCAAAAAATATTTTACAAGGTGTAGCTGATGCTCAAGATGAATTTAACAATGAAAGAAGAAAAAATCAAAATCATTCTTTACTAGAAATCGTAATTGCCAACGATAGTAATGAAGGACTATTAGCCAAAAATGTGGCAAAAAAGTTAGCCGATGACATAAGTATTTTGGGAATAATTGGACATCATGTAAGTGAAAGCTCTCAAGTGGCACTAGATATTTACAAAAAAGTGAATTTACCTGTAGTTTCTTCTACCAGTTCTAGTAGCAAATTAAAAAGTGACAATTTTTTCCGTACTGTTAGTTCTACCCAAAAAGCGTCCGATTTATATTTTAAGTATGTCACACAAGTTTTAAAATTAAAATTAAAGGATGTGGCTATTTTTTACACACAAGGGAGTGCTTATAGCAAAAGCATAGGAGATACTTTTATAAAAGCTTTTAACGAAGATCCTCAAAAAGTTAAAACATTTACTTTAGGAAGTATTTATGAGTCTGAGTCCCTCCTAAATATCAAAAATACAATTGAAGAGATTATCGGCAAAAAGTATAAGGCAGTATTATTACTTTCTAGTGCAAAAACAAATTCAGGGACAATAGCATTTGCCAAAGAAAACAATAAACTACCAACCGCAAGGTTGCAATTATTAGGTAGTATGGCTTTAGCGGAAGCAGCAACCTTAAGAAAAGGAGGAAAGGATATTGAAGGAATGATTTTAGCTAGTCCTTGTGTGAATCAAGAGTCTGCTTATATGAAAGAAGCTGCTAAAAGATGGCAGGAAGAAGTCTATTGGCGTGTGGCGACTAGCTATGATGCAGCACAAGCTTTAATTGAGGCTATTCGTTTATCCAAAGAGCCAACGAGACAAGAAATTTTCAATAAATTGCAAAATCTTACACTTCCTCCTGCTAAAACTTCGGGTTTGGGGCTTCAATGGTCGAAAGAGGATTTAAATTATAATACTAATTCTCAACGTCCTTATTGTTTATTTAAAATTGAAAACAATAAATTTATAGAAATTCCTTCTGAATGATTTTAATTATTCATTTATCCGACATTCCGCACTTCAAAATGTAACTGTTGGCGAAAGTAATCAACAAACACTTCAAAGATAATACTCTTTCGTGAAATAGTACATTTTTTCTCAATTTAAAAATCCAACAATTATTTTTCCTTTCCAAGTAATACATGGAGAAGCGTGCTAAACTGATTCCATGTATTACTTAGAAGAGTCTGATGAAACTTAAAAGAGATATTCAAGGAAAATTCACCTTGAAAAATGAAGATTACCGTCAAGTCCGCTCTTTAAGGTTAACTGATAAGACTTGGAAAGCATTGGGTATAGCTTCTGAGTGTCTTGGCTTAATTAGGGCGGATTTACTGGAAAATTTAGTTACTCAATATCATGGGAATTTTCCTGACCCTATTTACGGAGTCCTTTTGGGCATATAGCCACTTTTTTATCCCAATCTATTTTAAAGTTTTCTGCCGCAAAAAAGGGATGGTTTCTCGCTTGCCAAGACGGATCTTCTCTGACAGGCCCTATTATTTCAACCCCATAGTTTTGGGTTGAAGAAACTATTAAGTCGCCCGTCGTGTAGCCAAGATCCATTAAATATTCTTTGGGAAGCAAAGATTTTTTTTCTAGTATTTGATGAATCGGAATAACTACTGCTTCATCTGTAACTGTAGCTAAAGTGGTTTCAATGTGATTAATAAAGTGAGGAGAATCTTCATCACAAATTTCGGTAAGATGAGCTTTATAACCCACCTAATTGACACTTCTTTTAGAACTGTAGTGAGCTTCTATATCATAAGGAGAATGAATAGCTAAAGTCGAAGGAGGCATATCTTTTGGAGGTCTCCATTTTACTACCCCCTCGGACGGGGCATAAAATTGTTGAATCCATACTTGTCTTAGGATTTCTACGGCAGGAAGCGAAGATAACCATTGTGGAGCTAATGGTGAATCTATTGTTTCTAGTAAGTAAAACCCATCTTTTCCTATTTGATTGCCCAATGCCTCTCGTTCACAATCGAGTTTCGGCAAACGGGAATTTTCAATTCGTCTTCCATAACGGTCGTACCAATCTTTTAAGATGTTTTTTTTTAACCAATCAGGGGCAGCCACTGATAAACTATTGAGTGCTGCACGGAGGGTCTCCTCCAAAGTTTCTAGGCGGTTAAGTGGACGAATAGCTGCTAAAATGTGGGTGGAGTCTGTTCTTTGTTTTTTCGGTTTTTTCAGTTTTTTCAGTAATCCCATCTCGACTAATTTTTCGAGAATTTTATTTAATAATAGTTCCTCTTTTCCTCCTTCAATTAAACGTTTACGGAACTCGCTTAAAACCGAAAAATCAAACCCTTTATCTTCGTGCATGCAGAGAAAGGGCATACTTCCAATCAATACGACCTCGAACGGCTTCTGCGGCTTGACGGTCTGAGAGATTTTCCATGTACTGCATTATGCAAATTAAAGCCAGTCGCCAAGGACATCGAGCGGGTTGACCTTTAACTGAGAATAAATGATCAAAATCTTCATCAAGATAGATACTGCCCAAGGTATCTCGAATTTGTAAGTAAATATTGCCTTTTGGGAAAGCAGCGCGGGCTACTTTTGCTGTTTGAGATGGGACTGGTGAAATGGGTTCGGGATGCAAAGACATTTGTGTATTGTTGTCGCGTTTTTATGGTTCTTCCGTACTTAGTGTGCTAAAATGAGTAAAAGAAATTAAAATGTGTAGCGCAAAATAGTAAGTATGAAAAGGTTGATGACCAAATTACTAAATTTACCAGGAGTGATAGTAGAAGATATTCAAGAAGCAGAAGATATATTAATTTTATCAGTAAGAACCGCAACAAAAACGGCAAAATGTCCTCATTGTGGAAAAATTAGTCATCGCCTTCATCAAAACAAAAAATATTTAGTTAAAGATTTACCAATAGGAAATAAAGAAGTAATATTAAGAGTAAATCGTCGTAGATTCAAATGTGATAATTGTAAAAAGCTAAAGAGTGAAACTTTAGATTTTGTAGAAACCAAGAAAAATTTTACTTATAGATATGCTGAAAATATTACCAAACAAGTTATCCATAGTGATATTAATAATGTTGCTAAAAATAATAAATTAACCGGCGAACAAGTTGAGACAATGCTAATGAGCGTTGCCCTTAATATGCTCCCTATTAATCTTGATAATTTGCAGAGATTAGGGATAGATGAAATAAGTTTAGTTAAAGGTCAAGGAAAATTTATAGTAGTCCTAGTTGATTTAGATACGCATAAATTATTAGGATTAGTTTCAAAACGAACACAATCAGAAATTAAAAAAGTAATGCTAAAATTTGGGGAAAAAGTTTTAGCACAAATTAAAGAAGTAAGTATAGATATGACCGGTAATTATAAATCATTAGTCAAAAAAATTTGCCCAAATGCTGAGATAACTATAGATAGATTTCATGTTATGAAAATGGTTCAAGAGGAATTAAATCAAGCCAGAATTGACCAAAAAAAAGTAGCTGAATCCTTAAATATTAAAAAGAGAGCTTCTTTATTTAACAGTTTAAAAGGGGGTAAATATATATTATTAAAAACCCAAAAAGACTTATCTAATCAACAAACTGAAAAGCTAAAGGAAATTAAAGAAGCCTCTCCCCATGTAGCCATTATGCACGAGTTAAAAGAAGAATTTCGTCTAATATTTGAGAACAGGAAAAGTTTAGGAGAAGGAACATTAAAATTAATTGATTGGTTGAAAAGAGCTACTCCTTTTTATAGAAAAAGTGTAAAAACAATAAAACGGTGGTTTGGAGAAATTGTTGGATATTTTGAACAAAAAACAACTTCAGCTATCGTTGAAGGAATTAATAATAAATTAAAATTATTAAAGCGCTGTGGATTTGGGTTTAGAAATTTTAATAATTTTGAAATACGAGCTTTACTTTTTTGGCATTATCCTAATAGTTTAGCCCACTAAGTACGGAAGAACCTTACATCGTTCAGATTAACGGATGAGCAACCCGTTTTCCCTTGGTCTTTATATTTACTTTATAAATACGCTCTCATGAAACACTTTGCATATCATATATTATTGAATTTAAACATTAAAATTTTTATAAAATACACAGCAGTTAATTTAAAAAATGTTACAAAAATATCATCAATTTAAAGATCATATAAAGCTTTTATCTTCCTATTGACAGATGCGAGAATTTACGGAAAGATAGGTTAAGAGTTTTATTAATCTGTGTTTAGCTCTATTAAACTTACTGGGTTTTAGCTCAATCAAAAACTAAATAGATTTCTCTTGAAAAAGTTTTTAAAAATTTCAAGGCATAAAATGTTGTGTGACTAAGGTCGCGCAACAGAATTTGGGCGAAATAGTTGAGTAATTTATTTTAGAATAAACTTTTTAAGGAGTGATAATGTCCATGACCGAAAAAAATAATAATTATTCCGGTATTTCATTCAACGATACCACCCTTGGAAATGGCGCATTTTCTTGGACTCAATCAGGATTGACACTATCAGTCTCAGCGTCCCCAGAAGGATTTTTTACTAATATTACTTCCGGTATGTTTGCAGGATTGTGGCTTTCAAGCAATCATACTGAGTCTGGTATTTATACTTTGACATTTTCTCAACCTGTAAATGCAGTAGAAATTGAGTTTGAAGCTTTAAGTTCAACAGGAGGAACTCCTGCTGAAACAATTAGCAATTTTACTGTTTCTTCAGGTTCTCCAATAATCAATTATTCAAATTCAAGGGGTCTTATCTTTAAGGGACAAAGTATCACCACAAATGTAAATAATGGACAAGGTGTTATTAGCATAACAAGCCCATCCCCTTTTACATCTGTGTCTTTTTTACATAATCAAAATAGTCGCCAAAATGGTTTTATAATTGAACGGGTAAGCATACCTAAATCTTCTCCTATTGATCCATTACAAGTTGATCGAGAATTTACTTTTAATTCAACAACTAACCGCTATGAATTAAGCGGAAATATTCAAATTGGACTCAAGGGTGATCCTTTTCAACCTTTAGTTACCCTTCAAGGTTCTATGTGGTATGATAATAATAGTAAAATCATCCACGCTGAAGGAATAATTACCTCAAATATTGGAAGTGCTACAATTCCACTGTTCGAGGGGAATTTTGAAATAAACATTGGCCAAGCATCGACTAATTTACTTAAGGATATTTCCCAAAATTTAACCAATAAATTCAAACTGGGTGGACTAGAAATTAACTTCGATAAATTAGCTTTTGTAAATAACCAAATTGAACTACAAGGTTCGATAAAAATCCCTGCTCAATTGGGGGGTGGTGTAGTCAAACTTACCGATGATGATAAATTAACGATCAGTAGTAATGGAGTAGCAATAACTGGAGGAAGTTTAAAACTACCAGGAAAAAATAAATTTGTTCTTCTAGACTTATTAGAAATTGAAACAAAAAATACAGAAATAGCTTTTGATTTCGCTAATAAAAAAGCGACTTTACAAGGAAAATTTTTAATTCCTACCTTAAATAATACTGAAATCGATCTGAGCAAAGGAAAAAATAATGGAGTTACAATTAAAGAGACTGAATCAGGGTTAGATTTTGAATGGCAAGGAACAATAGATATTCCCGAAATAACTCTTTTTGAACAGATAAAAGAATTAAAAAATTTAAAATTTAAAAATATTTTTATTGAAGTTGACAGTGTTAAAAAAGATATCTCAGCAACAGCTCAATTTACCACTCCTCAAAGTTCATTTGACTTGAATTTAGAATTTCAAGGAGGAAAACTTAAAAATTTTAGTGGAACAAGTCCTAAAGGTACTGATTTTACTTGGATAGGAATAGACGTAGACCTTCAAGAATTCGATTTTTTAGCAGATCGTGATGTTTCTAATACAAATATTTGGGAACCTGAGCTTAAAGCTAAAGGCTTACTTAAATTACCTCAACTCTTGTCGGGGTTAGAAATTGCTGTTCAAAATAATGATAGATTAGTCCTAAACAATCAAGAGATTTATTTAGATGGGGTTAATTTAAAATTACCAGGTAATCAAGAATTTGTTGCACTTAATTTACTTAAAATTAAAACAAAAAATGCTCGACTAGATGTTGATTCAAAACAAAAAGGAGTGAAACTTCAGGGAGATTTTCTAGTATCTCTATTTGGAACAGAATTAGACCTCGATTTAACAGGAAAAAGATATATTGCGGCCAAGCAAAGTAGTTCTGAGCTTCTCTTTGCCATGGCGGTAGATATTTCTGTTGATGAAGTACCTATTTTTGGTCTGTGGAAACTTAAAGACGTTAAAATTGACGTGAAGAAATCCTTTGAAGATTCTTTTGGAAGTGCTTCAGGAATAGCTAAATTAATAACTCCTAACAGTTCAGTTGATTTAGAGTTAAGCTTCCAAGAAGGACAGTTAGCTAAATTTGTGGCCGATATGCCAGGAGGAATACATTTTACTTGGTTGGGGGTTGAAGTCAACCTCAGTAAGCTGACATTCATTCCTGATATTAATCTTGAAAACGAAGATTTATGGGAGCCACAGATTGAGTTTCAAGAGGGATCTATTGTTTTACCTAGCCAACTTTCAGGTTTACAGATAGACCTTACAGGTAATGATAAATTTATTCTTAATGAAGATAGTTTTGATTTAAATGGTGCAAGCCTAAAATTGCAAGGTAAACGAACGTTTACACTTTTTAATGCTTTGGAAATTCAAACAAAAGATGTTGAGTTTGTATATGACAGAGATAATAAGGAAGCTAAACTACAAGGATTATTTACACTACCTTCTTTCAATAACTTCCAATTCGATCTAACGGGCAAAAATCACATTACGTTGAGAGACAATAATGGATTACAATTAGCCATGGCTGCTGATGTAGAGATCGATGAACTGCCTATCTACGGTGATTGGAAACTGAGAGATATCACAATTGATGTGAAAAAAACTTTTGAGGATGATGTCAGATTTGTCAGTAAAGCTAAATTAATAACAAGTAGTGAAACTATTAATTTAGATTTAACTTTTGCTAACGGTAGATTAGATAAAGCTACTGCTAAATCAGGCGTAGGAAATGACTTTTCTTTTTTAGGAATGACTTTCGATTTACGCAATTTAACGTTTTTGGCGGATATTAACCGCGAAAATGATGATAATTGGGAACCTGAATTTGCAGTTCAAGGGGTTCTTAAGTTACCTTCATTGCTCAGTGGAGCTACTGTAGAAATTATCAATTCTAATTGGCTGATCATTAACGAGAATGGTTTCGATATTACAGGGGGAAAAATTACACTCCCAGATTTTACATTTAATCTAGCTGGAGGTTTTAAAGTTAATGCACAAGGCTTAAATTTAGAATATTCTAGCAATCCGAATAAATTTTTTAAAATTCAAGGAAAAGTCTCAATTCCTACTTTGTACAATGCTGTTGCCAATTTCGCTGGCAATAATTATATTAAAATCGATGAGAACGGTAATGTAGATGCGGTTGGCTTTGTCTCAGCAGAAAATATTGTAATTGTTCCCAAAGTCTGGGAAATCCAAGATGCAAAAGTTACTTTTGGTGCTGGAGGCGATATTACAGGAGAAGGAACGATTCTAATTCCGACGGGAATTGAAGTAGCAGCCGGAATAGGCTTTGTAAATAATGAACTAAACTATATTAAATTAGCGGCTAATAATCTTAACAAACCGATCGCTACAACTGGTTTATTTCTACAAAAGATTGGCGGACAAGTTAACAATATCGCCACTTCTGCTTCCCTACCTGCTCAATTTGATGGAGAACTCGGTTTGACGGCAGGTGTTAAAATTCAGGTGTCACTGCCTAGCTGGGCAGGTGGAGGTTTTTCTGGCTCTTTGGTTGAGTTAGACCTTAATGGTAGTCTAAATAAAGACCGAATTAAAGCTGATGGTAGTCTTAAAATTTTAGGCGGTATTCTTCAAGGGAACGGTGAAGCTGAACTCAATTGGAATGAAGGATTTTTGAGGGCACAAGCTAACTTCCAAGTGTTGGGTGGCTTAATTTCTACCAATAGTTATTTCCAAGCTACTTCAAACTTAGATATTAGGATGTCCGGAGAAGCAAAAGTTATTTTGCCTAATATTTTCCCTTGGTATGCTGATTTTCTCAATAATCTTGAACTGGCATCGGCTAATTTTTTGGTAGAGTTTAGTAACGATAATAATTATGGTAATGATTTTGTGGCAGCTTGGGGTAAAGTTCCAGTTCTAGAACAAGCTGGCTTTAAAGTTTTCTTAAATGGTGATTGGGAATTCATCAATGCTCAGGGAATTGAGGCACTGCCTAAAACGCCACAACAGACAACACCGCAAGTAGCCACAGCAGCTAATGATGATACGCCTATTATCGTTACTGTTGCGGATAGTGGAACTTCCAATACTATAACTACTCCAATTATTAATGATACTAAATTTAAAGGTGACGAAACAATAAATTTTGCTTTAACCGACCTTGCAGGTGGTACAACAATAGGCTCACAAAGCACGGATACTATAACTATAAACAGTGAAGATCTGCCTCAACATGGAACTTTAGCGTTTAAAAACTCTCAATTTAGTGTTGATAAAAATGGGACTCCTATTATTGCAGTTACCGTTGTTCGGACTGATGGAAGCGATGGTGAAGTTAGCGTAACTTTAATACCGAGTGACGGAACAGCTATTGGTCCAAATGACTATAACAGCGATCCGATCTCTCTAATTTTTGCTGATGGAGAAACAGCTAAAACAGTGACCATACCTCTCATTGATAATGGAGAATTTGAGGGGAGCAAAACCATCAATTTAGCATTAAGTAACCCGACGGGTGATGCCAATGTCGGTACTCAAAATACAGCTACACTAGCTATTATTAATAATCCCACTTGGATTCCCATTTATAATAATAATTTTGAAACATCAGCAGGGGAAGAATGGTCAGATTCAACCCTTGGGATAACTCCAGTAGGCGAAAGAAAATTTTTAGGGCAATTTGGCAACGGGACAGTTAGTTTAAGTCTTAATGATGACAATCTTATTAATAGTATCGTTTCTTTAGAATTAGATTTATTTATTATTAATAGTTGGGATGGAAACCATTTAGGATACGGTACTGATTTCTTTAACTTGAGTATAGAGAATGGTGAGACTCTTCTTAATACAACATTTTCTAATACTGAAGAACTTTCTCAATCTTACCCGGACGCTTGGGGGACAGGGGATTATCCATCAGGGACAGGGGCAATAGAAATTGACACCCTTAACTCTTCTGAAGACGGCAGTGCCGTTTACCATTTAGTTTATACTTTTCCCTACTCACAAAGATATTTAACGCTTGATTTTAGTGGTTTAAATTTGGAAGACATTAATAATGAAAGTTGGGGATTGGATAATGTATCTCTTAAAGTTTTAAATACTCAGTATTTATATCCAAATCCTAATATTAATCTTACTATTTCCGATATTTCTACTCCTAATAATATCCTTTTAGCTTATGGAGAATCTTTTGAGACTGAGTGGAAAGTGACAAATACTGGCAGTGATGCTACATCAACTTTCTGGTATGACGGTGTCGCAATTTCGAGGGATGCAATTTTTGATGAATCTGATGTCTTGCTGGGAGATGGATGGAGTGGAGCCTATGATTTATCTTTACAAGCCGGAGAAAGTTATACGGTTAGAAGAGAAGTTAATGTAAATAACTATGTTAGTTATTTTGGTGAAGGACAGCAGTATCTTTTATTCATCACAGATGCTTACAAAAATCAAAGGGAAACAGATGAAACAGATAATGTCGTTGCTGTACCGGCTTATTTGATACTTTCAGATCCAAATTTAGAAGTCACAAATGCGGGAATTCCAACAACAATTACTGCTGGCGAGATGGTAGAAATATCTTGGGCTGTCACCAATAAAGGAAGCCAAGGAGTTTCGCTTATTGGTGAGGGATTAGAAGTACAAGATGCTATATTTTTATCAAATGACGAGTTTCTCGATGAAACCGATATCTTTTTAAATGCTAAGTTAACTCCTTCGGATATTAATGTTTTAATCCCGGGTCAAAGTTATACTAACAACATCAATATTACTCTACCTGAGGGAAATTCTGGTAACCGCTACTTGTTATTTGTAACAGACTTTTCAAATAAAATAAAAGAAAGCGAAGAAAATAATGTTAAAGCATTTCCTTTTCAATTAATAACTCCTAATCCTAATTTAATAATTACCGAGGCGACAGCACCAGCTACAGCAACGCAGGGTGAATATATTTATGTTAGTTGGACAGTCGAAAATCAAGGCACAGCAGGAACGGTAAGTTATGATTGGTATGATAATATTTATTTTTCTAAAGATGAAAATTTAGATGACGAAGATATTTTAGTAAATGAGTCATATGTTTTTGCTGAAGATTATGATTATGATTATGAAGATAGTTTTTATCCGGCTTTACCTCTTTTTCCTAACTATTATTATACATCTTCGGGTTATGTACCTATTCCATTAGAAGTAGGCGGCAGCGGATATTTAATTTTTAAAACTGATGCCTATAACTATGAAAATGAAACGGACGAAGATGATAATATTTACTCTATAGCCATTAATATCCAAGTACCTAATTTAACAATTTCCAACCCAACTCCTCCCCCCTCAGCCGCCATTTTGGGACAGACAATTGCTGTTTCATGGCAGGTGAATAACACAGGAACAGTGTCTGCTGCGGCTGACTGGTACGATAGTGTTTATATCTCTGACGATCAAATTCTTGATAGTAGCGATACTTATGTTACAGACGTTTGGACAGGTTCTAATACTCCATTAGGAGCAGGTGCTAGTTATATCATCAATCAAAACATTTTTCTGCCTCAAACAAGTTCCGGTAATCGTTATTTACTGTTTGTTGCTGACAATTACAATTATCAAGGAGAAACGAACGAGTCAGATAATGTTATTGCTACTCCTATTTCTTTAAGTGCCCCAGATTTAGTAATCTCTTCAGTAACTGCCCCATCAACTGGAATTGTTAATGGAACAATTAATATTTCTTGGACTGTTAATAATTCAGGTCAAGTTCAAGCCCTCACTGATTGGACTGATTATGTTTATCTTTCTAGCGATAATATAATAGACTCCTCCGATAGATTAATTAGTTATCAATATATCTATACACAAACTCCCTTAGCAGCCGGTGGAAGTTATTCAATTAACCAAACTGTAACTTTACCCGGAGTCGCTGCTGGTAACTATTATTTGCTATTTAAAGCAGATGGCTCAAACGCTCAGGGAGAAATCAACGAAAACAACAATGTTAGTGCTGTTCCCATTACATTAAAAGCTCCCGATTTAATAGTACAGAGTGCAACCGCACCGACTAGCAGCATAGCTAACGATAGTATTTTAGTTTCTTGGACGGTAACAAATCAGGGGTTAGTCGATGCACCGGCAGATTGGTCAGACTACATTTATTTCTCAACAGACAACGTTTTAGGTAACGATATTTATATCACCGATCAATATATTTCTACACAAACCCCTCTTCCAGCCGGTAGCAGTTATACCATTGACCGCAGCATTACCCTTCCCAATCGTCCAGCAGGAGATTACTATTTATTATTTGTGGCAGATGGGTATAATGCTCAAAGTGAAACTAACGAGGGGAATAACTTCCGTGCTGTTCCAATCAAAATCAGCGTACCTGATTTAATTCTCTCAAAGGCTACTGCTCCGACATCAGGAAATTTGGGAGAATCGATCAATGTTTCTTGGACTGTTCTTAATCCAAGTACAGTTACAGCATCGGCAGATTGGACAGACCGAGTTTATATTTCTACTGATGCTATTTGGGATAGTTTTGATACTCAAATTACCTCTGAATCAATTACCTCTCAAACTCCTTTAATTAGCGGTAATAGCTACACAATTAATAAAAATATCACTTTACCCAATCAAGCACCTGTAGGCAGTGGTTATTTACTTTTTAGGACTGATGCTAATTTAGCACAAGGTGAAACTGACGAAACCAATAACGTTAAAGCAATACCCTTTACTGTTAACGCGCCTAATTTAGGAGTTAGTAGCGCAACGACTCCAGAGTCCACCTCTGTGGGGGCTAATATTAATGTGTCTTGGACAGTGACCAATTCAGGAACTATTGCGGCTAATGCTGATTGGTACGATTCAATTTATATATCTAATGATCAGATCTTTGATGACTACGATCAATATATTACAAGCCGTTGGGCAGGAAGTAATACGCCTGTAGTGGCTGGCGGTAGTTATACAGCTACGCAAAACATTACTATTCCAACTACCACGACAGGAAATCGTTATTTATTATTTGTAGCCGATAAATATCCTTACAGCTATTACTATTACTATTACTACGATAATTTACAAGGAGAAACCAGCGAAACTGATAACGTTTATGCTGTGCCTATTAATATATCTAGCTCAGATTTAATCGTTGAATCTGCTACTGCTCCTAATTCGGCAATTTTAGGCAATACAGTCCAATTAACTTGGACGGTGAAAAACCAAGGCACAGGAGAAGCACCCCAAGATTGGTATGACTACGTTTATATTTCCAGTAACCAAACTTTCGACAGTTCAGATATTTTAGTCACTTCTGAATTAATTTCTACTCAGACTCCTCTGTTATCTGGGGCAAATTACACGATCACTAAAAACGTTGTTCTGCCTAGCACAGCAATAGGCGATCACTATTTACTGTTTGTCACAGATAGGTTAAGCAATCAAGGCGAAACCAACGAAAATAACAATACTTTGGCCTTACCTATTAGCCTATCTGCCCCTAATTTAACCGTTTCTGGGGCTACTGCTCCGACTGCTGCCACCTCAGGAAGTACAATAGCTGTCTCTTGGACGGTTAATAATTCAGGAACAAGCACGGCTAATACAGATTGGTTCGATTATATTTATGTTTCTAGCGATACTAATTTAGATAGTTCTGATACTTTTGTTACTTCAGAATCCATTACCACTCAAACACCTCTAGCGGATGGAGGAAGCTATACCATTAGTCGTAATATAACTTTGCCAAATACGGGGATAGGCAACCGTTATTTACTGTTTGTGGCTGATGGTTCCAATAATCAGGGGGAAACCAATGAAGGGGATAATGTTCGAGCAGTTCCTATCCAATTAACTTTACCCGATTTAGTTGTTACAGCAACCGCTCCTAATACAGCAAGTCTAAACGGTACAATCGCCGTTTCTTGGACAGTTACCAATCAGGGGAGTATAGAAGCGGCAACAGATTGGTCAGATCGGGTTTATTTATCCAATGATGTCGCTTTTGATGCTAATGTAGATACTCTAATCACCACAGAGTCCATTGCTACTCAAACCCCTCTGGCGGCTGGAAATAGCTACACCATCAATCGTAATATAACCATTACTAATACAGGAATCGGCAATCGCTATCTCATCTTTGTTGCTGATCATTTCAATAACCAAGGGGAAACTAATGAAGTTAACAACACAGTCGTTGTTCCTATTACTATAACCGCTCCCGATCTTATTGTTGAAGCGGCTACTTCTCCAGAAAAGGGAATTTTAGGAGAAACTATTGAAGTCTCTTGGACGGTTAAAAATCAAGGTGCAATAGACGCGCCGGCAGATTGGTCCGACTCGGTTTATTTATCTAATGATCAAATTTTAGATGCAACAGATGTTACTCTGACGACTGAAGGAATTACTACTCAAACGCCTTTGGCGGCTAATGCTAGTTACACCATTACTAAAAATTTAACATTACCTAATACTGGCTTAGGTACTCGCTATTTACTCTTCGCTACGGATAGGTCTAATAATCAAGGAGAAACCGACGAAACTAACAATATTCGTGTTGTTCCTATTACTCTTGAAGCTCCCGATTTAGTTGTTTCTGCGGCTACAAATCCTACTACGGTTAATTTAGGGCAAAATTTTGATGTTACTTGGACAGTTACTAATCAAAGCACTACCCAAGCACCTAAAGATTGGTCGGATTTAATTTATATTTCCAATGATTCAATTTTAGATAATTCTGATACGTTAATTAGAACAGAAGCGATCACAACACAAACACCTTTAGCTGCGGGTGGAAATTATACCGTTACTCGCAATATTAATTTACCCAATACTGCCACCGGCAATCGTTATTTATTATTTGTCGCCGATGGGAATAACAATCAACCTGAAACCGATAATACTAATAACATTCAATCGGTTGCTATTACGGTTAATGCACCGGATTTAATTGTTAATAATATTACCGCTCCCGTTGAAGTCATTTCAGGGCAATCTGTTGAGATTTCTTGGACAGTCAAAAATCAAGGAACTGCTGATACGGTTGGAAATTGGACCGACAGGGTTTATTTAGACCTTGATACGACTTCGGGATTAGATCAATTATTAGGGTCTTATGAATATGATCGATCTTTAGCGGTTGGAAATTCAATCACGCGATCGCAATTAATCAATATTCCCATAACCCTCAGTGGGAATTATCGCGTTGTTGTCATCACGGATTCCAATCGACAAATATTAGAAGGAACACAAAACGAGTCTAATAACACAACAATTGATGATGTTCCTATTCAAATTAAACAAGCACCTTTACCTAATTTACAAGTTAGTAATGTCACTGCTCCTTTAACCGCTTTTTCGAGTCAAGATACCGTTATTACATGGACTGTTACTAATACCGGAAATGGAGCAACCAGCACTCCGATTTGGAACGATGGAATTTATTTGTCCTTAGATAAGACTATTGACAATACAGATATTTTCTTAGCAAGCCAGATTAATTCTAGTTATCTCAATGCGGGAGAAAGTTATACCAGTAGTCGCACAGTGAGCTTACCACAAGGTATTGACGCTAATTATTACTTCCTCGTTAAAACAGATATTAACAATAATGTCTTTGAATTCAACAATGAAGGAGATAATTTTGGAATTAGTAATGCAACGGAGATTAATTTAACGCCCCCTCCAGATTTACGAGTTACAACAGTTAATGCGCCAAATGGAGCTTTTTCTGGGCAACCAATGACCCTCAGTTGGACGGTTACCAACATGGGAGAAGAACGTACCTTAGAAACCGCTTGGGCAGATCGCATTTTCATGTCTGTCGATAACGTTTTGGATAGTAGCGATCGCAATTTAGGGACAATTAATCACACTGGGGTACTTAACACCGGAGAAAACTACACTGCCTCAACAACAGTTAATTTACCCATTGGAGTTGAGGGGAATTTTTTCTTCTTCGTGCGAACTGATATTAATAATCAAGTTTATGAGCATATTTATGAAAATAATAATGCTAGTTACGATACAACATCAACAAAGATTACTCTCACCCCACCTCCAGATTTAGAAGTTGAATCGATTACTGTAGCTAATAATGCTCGTTCCGGTGGCAATTTAAGTATTAATTACCGTGTCACTAATTTTGGGGCAACAGAAACACCTGCATCAACCTCTTCTTGGACAGATACTTTCTATCTTTCAACAGACAATGAATTAAATACTGCCACAGATATTCGCCTTGGTAGTGTTAACCGCTATGGTATTCTTAATGCCGGTGACAGCTATGATGGTGTAGCCAACTTTGCCCTCAGCAATACTTTAACGGGTACTTATTATATTTTTGCGGTAACAGACGACGGCGATCGCGTTTTTGAACTGGATAATAATAATAATATTCTGGGTGGCCTCAATCAAGTTCAAATTGTCTCTCAATCGGCTGACTTAGTTGTTAGTAGTGCGACTATTCCTAGTACAGGAGAAGCCGGTAAAACTATTAAAGTACAATGGACGGTAAAAAACCAGGGAATAGGAGATACAATTGTTAACAGTTGGATTGATCGCATTGTTGCTTCGACAAATAGCATTTTAGGGGATGGGGATGATATTAATCTTGCTAGTTTTAATAGAACAGGAATTTTAAATCCTAATGGGACTTACAGTCGAAATGAAAGCATTACTTTACCTTTCACTTTAGAAGGCAATTATCAGCTATTTGTCGTCACAGATGGGGCAAATAATGTTTATGAAACGAGTGACGAAAATAATAACGCTTTCAACGCTTTAGCTTTAACTATTACTCGACAAACTCCGGATTTACAAGTTACTCAAATTACCGCCCCAACTACAGGTGAATCGGGAACATCAATTACCATTAATTGGACAGTGGCTAATTTAGGAGTTGCTCGAACTAATAGTAATGCCTGGTACGATGAAGTTTATCTATCCTTAGATGGGACGAGCAGTAGTAATGATATTCGCTTAGGGTCTGTTTATCATTCAGGTTTGTTAGAACCTGCTAGCAATTATACCGCATCCGGAACATTTAAGATTCCTGTGGATCTCAACGGAAATTATTCTGTCTTAGTTCGCACAGACCAAGATAATAATGTTATTGAGGGAGCATTAGAAAATAATAATGATAAAGCCAGCAGTAACACAATAACTATTAGTTTAAGTCCGGTTACAGATTTAACCGTTCAATCAGTGGATGCACCAGAACAAGCAATAGCCGGTCAACCCCTGAGTTTGACTTGGACGGTTGTTAATAATGGGGTAAATACAGGACAAAACTGGTATGATGCTGTTTATTTATCCCGTGACCAAATATTTGATCGCAACAGTGATGTTTATTTAGGGTATCGCAATCAGACAGGGGGACTCGATAGCGGGGATAGTTACACCATTACTCAAAACTTTAATCTTCCCCGTGGATTAGCAGGACTTTATTATGTTTTCATGGTCACAGATGGCGGAAATAGTGTTTATGAAAGGACTGGAGAATCAAACAACACTAATTATGATGGGCTTTCGACAGAAATTATTTTACCTTCTCCTGCCGATCTCGTTGTGGGAACAATCACCATTCCTTCTAACGGTATTCCTGGACAAAGTGCCACGATTAGTTATAGCGTAGTCAATCAAGGGGCTAATGAGGCGATCGGGACTTGGGAAGATACAGTGTATATTTCCCAGGATGCTCAATGGGATGTCAATGATGTTTTCTTTGGGCGTGTTTCTCACACAGGCCCAGTGAGTGCAGGGGGAAGCTACAACAAAACAGTAACAGCAACTTTACCCGGAGTAGCTACAGGAGATTACTATGTCATCGTTCGGAGTGATATTCGCAACAATTTACCTGAAACTAGCGAGACAAATAATATTGGAGCTTCTTTAGAGAAGTTTACTCTCGATGTTGAGAGCTTAAACTTAGGAACACCGGATACCGGAGTTTTAGGACAAAAACAGTCAGTTTATTATCGAGTGGATGTACCGGCTGGCGAGACATTATTATTGGAGTTGGACAGTGAAGCCTTAAATGGTTTCAATGAGTTATATGTAAGTTTTGAAAAAATTCCCGACCGTACAACTTTTGATTTTGCCTCAATTGAGCCTTTTAACCCAGATCCTCGCATTGTCATTCCGACTACTGAAGCAGGGACTTATTATATTCGTGCTTTTGGAAACCAAGTATCTAATAGCTCTCCTAATTTCAATATCAAAGCTGAATTGGTAGAATTTTCAGTATTTGATACTAGCTACGGACAAGGAGGCAATGTTGGTAATTTAACCCTAAAAATTAATGGTGCTAAATTTGATCGCTCTGTCGTTGCTCGTTTAGTTGATGAGGTTCAGGGAGAACGAGAAGCGGTCAATATATTTTATGAAGATTCTACAGAACTATATGCCACCTTTGATCTTAAAGGATTAGCACCTGGATTCTATGATGTGATCTTTGAAAATAGTGAAGGGACTGAAATTATTGTCAATGATGGACTTGAAGTTGTGGCAGGGGGTGGCAGTCAAATAATACCTCAAGTGGATGCTCCTGACTCAGTAGCTCGTAATCGCACCTATCCTTTTACCGTGACCTGGGGTAATACTGGTCTTAATGATGGCGTTATTCCTGTTCTTTTGGTGGAAAATACTGTTCCATTTGGTTTTAGTCCTGGAGACACATCAGCCGGTTCATCTTATACTTTCTTGGGACAAAATACTAATGGAGGTCCCCCAGGAATTTTACGGCCTGGACAGAGCGAAACTCGCACTTTTTTCAGTTACAGTAATAATCAACCGGGTAATTATAGTGTTAGTGTTAATCGCATTTATAAAAATTTAGAAGCTTTCTTCGACTGGAATTCGTTAAGAGAATCTTTGACTCCAGCAGGGATGACAGATGAAGAATTTGAGCCAATTTTTAATCAGCTTATTGCTCAAGTAGGAACAACTAATGGAGATTATCTACGGATGCTCTCTGAAAACTCAATTTTACTGCCGGAAGAATTGGGAAGTTCAGATGATGTTGGTGCTTTGTTGGCACTCGAACTGAAAAAAGCTCGAGCGGCTGTTAGCACTTCTATTAGTGGTATTTTAATTGCTAAAGACCTTAACGTCGATCTTTCAGGACGTACCGTTATAGTTACCAATACTGAAACTTCTGAGCAGTTTGAGACAATTACCCTTAATGACGGTTCATTTACCTTAGTCAATTTATCTCCTGGAACTTATACTTATCAAGTTGGCTCTGGGGCTTTTGAGTCAGCACCGCCAACTACTACAATTACCTCGGGTGAGGTGATCTCAGGATTATCCCTGGAGATTGGTAACGGAGCAACGATTATGGGTGAGGTAGAAAATGAAAATAATCAGCCGATTTCTAAAGCGTTAATTGGTGTTTATCAAAATGATGAACTTATTGCAGCAACTCAAGCTGATAGTGATGGTAATTTCAAATTTACCGGACTGGAAGCAGGAACTTATATTGTCAGAACTTATTTACCTGATAGTTTAGAAAGCTTTACTAATGAAGTTACTGTTGCGGCTAATGAAACTCTGACATTTAATTTATCCAACACTGAAACTTTTTCTGTGATGCTCTCAAGAACCCCAAATAATGTTGAGCCTTTGGCTTTTGAGGTTGAAGAAAGTTCTTTAAGGGTAGCTAATGCTGAAATTCCCGATCGTGATCCTTTGATTGGAGAGATTGAGGGAAGGATTCGACAGGCTCTTAGTAACGCTCCTATTGCTGAATCCATTTTCAAAGAGGCTGTTAATAATGCTATTAGCAGGGCTGGAGAAGTTACGCCAGAATCACTCGATTCTATTGTTAACAGTGCCACTAATCTATATTTTGATCTTTTAGAGGGCAAGATTGCACATAATCTTATACTTGCGGCTGTTGCTTTAGTTGGTGGTAATGGAGGTGCTGATTTCAAAGCGGTTCAGGAGCTTTACACCAAATATTTTAATTCTACCAGTCCCAACGATATCATTGCTTTTAAAGATGGAAGCGTGGTGTCTAATTATTTTAAAAATAATGCGGTCATCAAAGATAATATTGATACTATTACCAATCAAGTTTCCACGGCTATAAAAGATCTATACGTCTCTAGAATCTTTGACAAAAATCATTCAGAAATAACCCAGCTTTTTTCGCTCAATTCTAATTTGCCGAATTCAACTTCTCTCACTATTCCTGCTCAAGATTTATTAAATACTCAAGGAGCCGAACAAAGCTCGGGAAAATGGGATTTTAAAGAAGGTTTAGCCCTTGCCCTTGCCGGTTCTAACAATAACGGTGACATTAGCAAACCTGGAAGTCCTCTAGCACGTATTCCTGATTTTCGCCAAGTTAAAGTCTCGGCTAAAGTTACTATTCCTGCAAGTTCTAATCAAGCTCAACTGACTTTTGACATTAATGTAACTATTGGGGATACAGTTGATTTTGATCGAGATGATATCTATGGAGAAAAACTTGAGCAAGTAAAATTTCTTGAACAAAATGGTCGCGCTTTTAGTGTTCCTTTTACAAGTGAATTCAAAGTAGATCTTAAATCTTCTGACTTTTCCGTTAATCTTAAGGATGATCCTGATGATAAAAAGGATGATCCTGATGATAAAGATGATAAAAAGGATAACTCTAAGAATAGGCGTGAGGATAAAGATGATAGAGACGAGATTAATCGTCCGACTTCTGTAGATCCAAACGATATAATCGGACCTCAAGGTTTTGGTGAACAACGTTGGATTACTGCTAGTTATCCACTCGCTTACACCATTCGCTTCGAGAATGACCCAATTTTTGCCACTGCACCAGCCCAAACAGTACGCATTACTCAACAACTGGATAATGACCTAGATTTCCGTTCATTTAGAGTTGGAGATTTTGGATTTGGTGAAATATTTGTTGATGTTCCAGATAACCGCGCTTTCTACCAAACTCGCCTCGATCTTGTCGAAAGTCTAGGAATTTTCGTCGATGTCTCTACAGGAATTAACATAGAAACGGGCGAAATTTTTTGGGAATTTACATCAATCGATCCAACAACCGGAGAACCCCCCATCGAAGCGTTGAAGGGCTTTTTGCCTCCTAATCTCAGTTCTCCGCAAGGGGAAGGGTTTGTTAATTATACAATTCGTCCTAAACGTAACGTCACCACAGGTACAGTCATCGACGCACAAGCAACAATTATTTTTGACATTAACGAACCCATCAGCACTCCACCCATCTTTAACACCCTCGATGCGGGTAAACCTTCTAGCACCCTTAACCCTCTTCCCACTTCCGTTGCACCTGGAGAATTCGTGGTTAGTTGGAGTGGCGGGGATGATAATAACGGTTCAGGAATAGCTTACTATACGGTTTACGTCTCCGATAACGGAAGCGCGTTTACCCCTTGGTTAACTCAAACTACCCTAACAGAAGCTTCCTATATTGGCGAAGTCGGCCATACATACGCCTTCAAAGTCGTTGCAACAGACAACGCCGGTAATACTCAAGAAATTCCCCCTAACCCTGGCGCAACTACCCAAATTTTAGAGACAGTCACTAATATTGCTCCTATCCTCGCCGCTAATAACGGACTTACCTTAAATGAAGCCAGCACAGGTTTAATTACCCTAACCCAGTTACAAGTTACCGATACTGATAATAGTCCCACCGAACTCACCTACACTATAACCGGATTACCGACTCAGGGAATCATTTTACTCAACGGAACTCAACTCGGCCTCAATAGCACCTTTACTCAAGCAGATATCAACAATAACCTCCTCAGTTATGCTCACAATGGCAGCGAAACCACTAACGACAGCTTCAGCTTTACCGTTTCTGATGGCGCAGGAGGAACCATCTCCACCACAAGCTTTAACATCACCGTTAACCCCGTTAACGATGCACCTTTTGTTAATCAAACTATTCCCAACTTCACTCTAACCGAAGAACAACCGTTTAACTTTACCCTAGCCGCTAATACTTTTAGCGATATCGATTTAAGAGATACCCTAACTTATAGCACTAATAATTTACCCAATTGGTTAAACTTTAATGCCGCCACACAAACCTTTAGTGGAACACCAACCCTTAATGATTCTGGCATTTATTCATTAACGGTTATCGCCACTGATAGCCAAGGAGCTAGTGTTAATAATAGCTTTCAAATTACGGTTTTAAATTTGCTCAAAGGAGGAGCTAATAATGATACACTTAGCGGCACATCTAACGATGATGTTCTCGATGGTGGACTGGGAGGTGATAGATTAATTGGAAAAGCTGGTAATGACCTTTACATTGTTGATAGTAACCGAGATGTCGTCATTGAAAATGCCTCCGAAGGTCAAGATAAAATACAATCTTCAGTGAGTTACACTCTTCCCGCGAATGTGGAGGACTTGATTTTAACGGGGACAGCAAATATTAATGGAACCGGCAATGAACTCGATAATACTATTACGGGAAATAGCGGCAATAATTTACTCAAAGGATTAGCCGGTAATGATAGTTTAATAGGAGGCAATGGCAATGATACTTTAGTAGGAGGAGCCGGCAATGATACTCTCACAGGTGGAGAAGGAAATGATCAATTCCTATTTGGAAGCGGAGCGGTTTTTGCTGAGAGTGCTTTTGGTGTGGATACTATAACCGATTTTACCAAAGGCAGCGATAAGATTGTCTTAAGTAAGTTGTCCTTTGTGGCTTTATTAAGTCCTGTGAATAGCAATTTGCTAACTGAGGAACTGGCGATTATCAATGTTAATGTAGCTGAAGAAACTGCCGTAAGCTCAACTCAGTCTGCTAAAATAATTTACAACTCATCCACTGGTAATTTATTGTATAATCAAAATGGAAATGTGAGCGGATTGGGAAGTGGCGGTTTGTTAGCTACCTTAACGACAATTCCTCAATTGGATAATAATGACTTTTTAATAACTACCTAAAATCGTTTTGCCGATTAATTCGACAGGGAATAAACAGCTTGTAATTAATTCCCTTCTTTCCTGTTAAATACAATTTTTAAGGAGCTAGAAAATTATGTTAAAACTAACTTTGTTAACTTTAAGTTCAGTAGCGGCTTTAGTTTTTGGTGATGTACTCAAAGTCAGTGCGGCTGTTTTAAATAGTAGTTTTGAAAGCGGAAACTTCCAATCTTGGTCAACAGCCGGTCAAGTAACAGTAGAAGATGCTAATTTTGGCGTAACTCCTCAAGATGGGACTTATCAAGCGGTGTTAGAAACCCTACAGGATACAACCGGAGTAGGGGGTTCAGATTTAGAAAACTTTTTGGGACTCACTGTCGGAAGTTTAACTGACTTAGGAGTGACAGAAGGTTCTGCCATTAAGCAAACTGTTACTCTTAAGGCGGGAGATATAATTAGCTTCTCTTGGAACTTTTTAACGGATCAAGACCCTAGTGAAAATAGTTATAATGATTTAGGGTTTTTTGTTTTAAATGGATTCACTCCTCTCGCTGATACAACTGAAGCGGCTAACCTCAGTTTATTTACTCGATTAAGTCGAGAAACAGGCTATAAAACAGCTTCTATTACAGTACAAGCAGCAGGAATTTATCTATTAGGATTTGGAGTGGTAGATGTGGATAAAACAGACAGTGGAGATACGGCGGTTAATTCGGCTTTATTAATAGATAACATCAGTGTTACTTCTGTTCCTGAACCTTTGACCTTGTTAGGAGTAGCTACTGCGGCTTTATTGGGTACGGTTTTTAAACGTAACTTATCGTAACCTGAGTGAGATATAAGTGGCTTAGACTTGATGTTTTTTTTGTAAGTTTCGGGACTGTAAACTTTTATTGATAACTCTTGATTTTTTCAAAAAAAGCCACTTTTATTCGAGTTAGACACAAGAATAATGAGCGCACGAAAATCATTTTTATATCCTAATTATTAGGTTAAATAAAAATAGTTGTAAATTCTAAAGTCATAAATAATCCTTGATTTTGTTTATATGGCCCTATTTAAGTACCTGGACATAAATAAAGTTTGCTATGTTAACTTTATTTATGTCCAAAAATTTTAGCTGCTATAAGTTGTTCCAAGCCGCATCTTGAATATTTCCTCACCTTGGAAACAGAACAAAAATACTATTTTAAGGAGAAATGAATAAGCCGCGTTCACTGTGTTAATTTTCAAAAATTTTAAACCAAGAACAGTTAGCTGAGAAAAGAACTGAGGTCCTTCACCTACTGCAAGAAATTTTAAAAGCGGCTCCCAAAAAAGGATGGCCTTATGATGCACAAAGATTGATTAACCGTCTCTAAGGAGATTGTCAAGGCGCTGCCTTGAATGACCGGAGAGGAAGAGGAGATCGCTTTACCAATCCCCCTAAAACGGGGTATGGACAGGATACGTGCAAAATAGGACACGATGTAAAGTTTTGTAAATAGCCATGTATATACCAAGTCTTGAGGAAAAATGCTCAGTGGGGTGAATAGGGTCTTACACCATGTATATACAGAGAGGTCAACTTTGCCTAGTTCGTATCCTTTTAGGCAAAGTAAGATAGAAGTAGAAACATTGTCATGAGGCTTTGACTTATGTTGAGTTCAGGGTCCCAACTTCCGTTTTCGGCAAAGTTTTCTTTTCACTCTCCCCCTGCCAAACATTCATCACAACGAGAGCGAGAATATTTGCGTCCATCAGAAGTCGAAGCAATGCTCATTGCTGCTCGAAAAGTTGGGAGGCATGGAGTTCGAGATGAGCGCCATTATACTTCTAATGTTTCGGCACGGACTGCGAACAGCCGAGTTAATCTCTCTTAAATGGTCACAAATTGATTTATCAGGAGGTTATATCGAAATTCATCGGGTTAAGCACGGTCATGATACCATTCATCCTTTACGTTCTCCTGAATTGAGAGCGTTACGTCAAATTCAACGGGATTACCCTCTAACTCAGTATGTGTTCGTTTCCGAGCGCAAAGCGCCTCTGTCCACCAGAACGATTCGTCATCTTGTCGCCAGAGCCGGAGAATTAGCGGGAATACCCGAACCCGTTCATCCTCATCAACTACGGCACGCCTGTGGTTACTACTTGGCCTCACAAGGTCATGATACCAGAGCTATTCAAGACTATTTAGGACACAAAAATATTCACCATACAGTTCGTTACACTCAAATGTCCCCTCAAAGATTTGAATCTTTTTGGACAGACTAACCTCAATTTATAGGATAATAGCCATTCTTATCCCTTATTCCTACTTTCAAAGTGACTTCAATAGAAAGAACAGCTTACCCAAGATTTAAACGTTATTATACTAAGTGCGAACTCAAACAAATTTATACTCCAACCTTTGAAGAAAAGAATTTTGGATTAACTCATACAAGCGGAGAAACGAATTATTTCAACTTTATAGTTTTATTAAAACTTTTTCAAAGATTGGGCTATTTTCCAGAACTGAATGATGTCCCTAGTCAAATTACTGAGCATTTAAGAAAAGAATTGTCCCTTGAGCAAAAAGTAAAAATTGGATATGAAACCCCTCGAACTTTGTATCGACACCGACGTTTAATTCGTTCTTATCTTGAAGTTATTCCTTACAGTCAAGAAGCGAGTTTTTTAGTTAGACAAACGGTCATTCAATCGGCTTATATCAGGGATAACCCAGCCGATTTGATTAATATAGCCATTGAAGAGTTAATCAAAAATCGTTACGAATTACCATCTTACCGAGAATTAGATAGAACAATTAATCACTTGAGAACCCAAGTTAATCAACAATTATTTGAAACAACAATTCAGCAATTAACCCCAGAAATGATAGAGGCTCTCAATGGACTATTAAAAAATCATCCTTCAGAAAAAACTACTCCTTTTAACCAATTGAAGCAATTACCATTACGTCCATCTCGTAATCACCGATTGGGATTTATTAGTTCATTTAAAATGGTTGATGTCTTTAGGAGAAACAGCTTCTTATTTACAACATATTACCAGTAGCAAAAAAGAACACTTTGCAGCCGAAGCTAGAGTATTAGATGCTGCTTCAGTCAAAGAGATGAAAAAAGCTAAACGCCTAACTCTTGTTTTGTGTTTAATTAATGAATCTCAAACCCATACTCGTGACCATCTAGTCGAAATGTTTCTTAAAAGAATAGGAACTATTCACAAAAAAGCTCAAGAAAAACTTGAGCAGTTAAAACAAAACCAAGGCGAAACTAGCGACCAACTTATTTCAACTTTTCAAGAAATTTTACAAGTGTTTTCTGAACAAGAAAAATCTTTTAAGCCTAAAAAAATGTTTAAAGCCGTTCAATCGACCCTGACGGCATCAGGGGGAATTGAAGAATTATTAAGTCAATGTGAGGCGGTGACAGCTTATAAAGGAAATAATTATTATCCGCTTCTTTGGCGATTTTACAAAAGTCATCGTTCAGTTTTTCTTCGCTTAATTAACGTCCTAGAACTGCAATCAACCACTACCGATAAACGATTGCTCAATGCTCTAAATTTTTTATTAGAGAATGGTCATAAACGAGGAGAATGGATAACGGAAGAAGTTGATTTATCTTTTGCTTCAAGAGAATGGCAGAAGTTAGTAAAGATGACTAAAAGTTCAACCCCCAAACTGGCCCGTCGTCACTTTGAAGTGTGCGTTTTTTCCTACTTAGCGGCGGAACTCAAATCAGGAGACATTTGTGTAAAAGGGAGTTCGAGTTATGCAGATTGGAGAAAACAATTACTCTCCTGGGATGAGTGTCAATCAATCATCCCTCAATATTGTTGTAACCTACTCTTACCTGAAAATGCTGAAGACTTTGTAAATTCTCTAAAAAATTTGCTTATTGAAACAGCGACTAAAATTGATGACTCTTATCCTTCCAATGAACAAGTCATTATTAATGAAAATGGAGAACCGATTTTAAAGAAATTTACAGCTAGTCCCAAAAGTGAAACTTTAAAAAACTTAGAATCACTTATTATTGAGAGAATTCCCAATCGAAATCTAATTGATATTTTATATAATGTAGATTACTGGACAAATTTTACGCGACATTTTGGGCCGTTAAGTGGTAGTGACCCGAAACTAGAAAATCCAACAGAACGTTACTTACTGACCACTTTTACCTATGGGTGTAATTTAGGCGCAACTCAAGCCGCACGGCACATGAGAGGAATAGTTAGTGCTAAAATATTGATGAATCTTAATCGTCGTCATGTCAGTATTGAGCAATTAAATAAAGCGATTACCGATATTATTAACCGCTACAATGTTTTAGATTTACCGAGCCTATGGGGACAAGGTGATTCAGCAGCAGCCGATGGAACAAAATATGATGTGAGAGAGCAAAATTTGTTATCGGAATATCACATTCGATATGGCGGTTATGGGGGAATTGCTTATCATCATGTAGCTGATAAATATATTGCTTTATTTAGTCATTTTATTCCCTGTGGAACTTGGGAGGCGGTCTATATTATTGAGGGACTCCTGCAAAATCAATCCTTACTTCAACCTAATACCATTCATGCTGATACTCAAGGCCAGTCTACTCCGGTGTTTGCTTTATCTTATTTATTAGGAATTAAATTAATGCCGAGGATTCGTAACTGGAAAGACTTAATTTTTTACCGTCCTGATAAAGAGGCAGTATATCAGCACATTGATTCTTTATTTAAAGATGTTGTTAATTGGGAGTTAATTAAGACTCATTGGCCAGATTTAATGCAAGTAGTTTTGTCGATTCATACTGGCAAAATTCAGAGTGCATCTATTTTACGTAAATTAGGAAACTACAGTCGCAAAAATCGGTTATACAAAGCTTTCAGAGAGTTAGGAAGGGTAATCCGTACTCTTTTTTTGTTAGAATATATTTCTGATACCCAATTGAGACGACAGATTACAGCAGCGACCAATAAAGTTGAAGCTTATCATGGTTTTTCTAAATGGTTTTTCTTTGGGGGTGATAGTGTGATTAATACTAATGATAGAGAGGAGATGGAAAAGCGAATTAAATATAATGACTTAGTGTCTAATGCAGTCATTTTTCAGAACGTAGTAGATCTAACTGAAATTTTACAGCAACTTAAACGAGAAGGATATTTGTTAAATCGGGAAGATGTTTCCGCTTTAAGTCCTTATTTAACCAGTCATATTAAGCGTTTTGGAGATTATTTTCTCGATTTAACACAAATTCCTCCAAGCCTAAATGAAAATATGAGCTTAACTTTTTAAGAAGTTAATACAAATCTCCACCTCTAGCAAAAATTTCAATAACTTCGGTTCTGGTAATCTGATTTTTAGAGGCAATTTCTGCTAAAAGATTCCAGGCTGTATCAGTTAATCTCATACTTCTAAGACGCTTGGTTTCTTCTGCATAATCAGGAGTAAACTTCCCATCAAGGTCATGTAGTCTTCTGGGTGATTTTTGTCGGGTTCCTGAATATTGACTCATCTTCGATTAAATTTCAATTTTTTCTTTTAGTATATACATGGCAGAGGGCAGTATATACATGGTTAATTATAAAACTTTACATCGTGTCCTATTTTGCACGTATCCTGTCCATACCCCAAAACTATTCGGTTAACTCCTAAGAATCAAATTAGGGCGTGTCTGCAAACTCATTTTATAGCCAGAGAAGTATAGAAGTGATCTGCGAAGCAGACCCGCGTAGCGGTGCGCCAACATAGCCAAATAGTTGTGGGCATATTTTTCATATCTTGTCGCTATACGACGAAATTGTTTGAGTCGGTTAATCAGTCTTTCTACACGATTGCGCTCACGATACAGACCTTGATTAAAGCGTTCTCGCCTTTTTTGATTACTTTTACGAGGAATAATGGGAGTAATTTTCTTGTTCCGTAATTTATTTCTGATAGCTTCAGTAGATCGAAAAGTCGGTTCCAGAGAGGGAAATTTTTGAAGAACGATCGCCAATTGAAGGAGAAAAAGCGCAAAAAACTTGCCAAAGCATAAGTTCATCTTATATACTAGAAGGCTGACCTTAAAAGGAATATAAATAACTTTGACCGATTTACTAACGAAATTAGCTTTAACCTCTCAAGAAACCTTAAAAGATACTATTGATTGTTTATCAACTTATATTTCTTTAGAAAATCAAGGGGAGCATCCCATTTTTATAAAAGTGTAACTAAAAGCCAGTACCCGCAAAGGTTTCAGTCCCCTGAAAACAGTAAAAGTGCTTTCAATGGGATGCTCCCCAAGTAAATCATTAACGCGCATCCCTCAGTAAATAAATTTTATCATTATTAAGGGTAAATTTTCCTTGATAAACTTTAAGTCTATCTTCTTCAATAATCTGTTCAGGATGATTTAAAATTAATTCAAGAATTGAAATCCGAATTTTGCGCTTAATGAGTTCTTCTTGTGCCTGTTGACTTAAAATAAATTTCACCTTGACACAGATTCTTCAATTATAACTAGATTAGTCTATAGACTTTTATCACATTATACTACCTCCTCTAGGATTTTCTCTGCTTCCTTAACCCGTATCTCCCCTGACCTAAATTTGGGTAATACCGAGTTTAAGGAAAACATTTAGTTTTTAATTAGCTTTTTCAAGTTTTCTAATTGGGTTATCTGCCTTCTTAAAGTCCCTGCTTCTTTACGCTTATTGTACCTAGCTTTGGATTCCTTAATAACTTTCTTCTTTAAGTCCTCTTTACTGGAAATAAGACCCCAAGCGGCTTCTAAAAAAGTTTCAACAGTAATTTTGTTGGCTTGGCAGAAAGCCGAAATTTCATCATCGATTGTTTCATCCAAAATAATGCCACTTCTACGGCGAGTTTTGCCGTATGTTTCTAACTTTTGTTTTAAAAAGGCAATGGTAATTTCGTCGGAATCTCCCAGTCGGGATTGAATGTTATTATCAGTTTCTAATTGCTCTGTAATTTCTGTATTATCTGTAGCCTCGGGAGTGTCCGTAGTTTCTGCGGACTCTTCGATAGTCTCAACAATGGGAGTAACAGCAGGTAATAGAGGATCAAACCTCTCTACGGTAGGTCGGTTTCTCTTTTGTTGTAATTTAGCCAATAAATTATTTTCTGACATCGTTAATTAATTAAAGCTTTAATTAGGTCCACCAAAACATCAAAGGGATATTCCAAATCCCCAAAACCCATTTCACTCAGGAGTTTACCTTGGTTAATAGCTTGCTTGTACCTCTCACTTTCCCTGATAGAGGGGAGGATAAACTTTTGCCCCACCTCTTCCCCCATAGCGGTAACAGACAACTGACTCTCCTTAGATTGGGTTAACCCAATCCAGCGATCGCGGAAAGGTAGTACACCAAGCAGTTCTGCCTCAGACACCTTAAGCTCATCACGCATGGATTTCCACAAATCTATCGACCGTACCAATGAGCCATAACCCTTTACGGTAGCTTCAGCCGGTATTAATAGATAATCGGCAGCCCCGACAATAGATAGACAAATTTGCGATCGCTGAGGGGGAGCATCGATTATACAAACTTTAAAGGTATCTTTTAAAACTTCCAGACGACGCTTGAGTAAAATAGCGGCAGCCCCACTACTGGCGAGGTATTCATTGGCCGCGTCGAGGGCATCATCAGACGGAATGATATAGAGATTATCTTTTGCGTCAACGGGATAGATAGCCTCAGATAGTTCTACGGCTTTCTTGAGAAATTCTAGTAAAGTCGGCTGCTGATCGACTTTGGCCTCTAAATAAGTAGTGAGGTTGTGTTGAGGGTCAGCATCCACAACCAAGGTCGGCCATCCTTCCTTGGCCAACCGCTTCCCCAAAAACAGGGCACAAGTAGTTTTACCCTGTCCCCCACTGAGGGACACGATCGCTAAAATAAGCATTTGTTGTAATAATGAATTGCTTAAATATACTTTAGCCTAATTGTGTATTTAAATAAAGCAATAATTAAATAAAAGCTAAATTTAGTAAATTAACAAAAGTTAAATTTAGCAATTTAACTTTTTAGTAATTATTACCTAAGCATGATCAATCAATGACCTTGGAGTAGCTTCGCTATTCCTTTGAAACTAATTTCGATGTGTTTAATGTATGCTGTAACCATTCCTGAACCTCAATCGTTCATCCACTATCTTTCCATCCTCCCTCCTCATTGGCCTCTCATTCCCGTAAACCGCAACAAACAACCCATAGGACACCAATGGCAAAATCATCCCTTCACCCGTGATCAATTAATAACGAACCTAACCGGACGCGGCTACCTAGTCGTTCTCAACAAATACTATCAACGCTATCCGATTCGGCCTCCAGGTATTGGGATCTTACTGGGGCACAATTCAAAAGAATTCCTTGTAGCCCTGGACGTTGATGGTTATTCGGCTCAATCTTTTATCCAAGAACTATTGCCACGCTTACCCCCAACAATAGCATTCACCTCTGGTCGTCCTGGGCGTTGTCAGTATTTATTTAAGCTGCCTCCTGGTCATAGTATCAAACCATTCAAGAGGATAACAGGACCAGGAGAAGCCTTAGAGATTCGTGCAACCGGTCAGCAATCGGTTTTGCCGCCATCCCCGCATCCAGTAACTGGCCAGTATTTTTGGCTCGGTGGTTGTCGTCCTGATGAAATGGAGGTGGCGATCATACCAGAACAAATAATAGATCTTGCCCAATCCCCGAAACGGACAAAAAAGATTCAGCCGATTACAAAAGCTCCCTTGATAAGGGAAGTACGACATGATAGAGCAACCACCATAGAAGCGGCTAAGTCGGCACTATCATTAATTCATGCCAATTTTGCTGATGACTATGATAGTTGGATTCGCATCGGCATGAGTCTTCATTTTATATCGTTTTCTCTGCTAGATGACTGGGATAGATGGAGCCAATTATCAGCTAAATATCAACCCGGCGAATGTTACTATAAATGGGCATCATTCAAGGGTTCAGGGGTAAGTGATCGTACACTTTGGTATTACGTAAAACTCTCCAGATGAATAACGTGGATAAAAAAAGAAAACCCAAAATCATTAATTTCAATCTCAAAAAGAAACTGATGAAAAAAAATTTTTCAAATTTTTTGCCAATCGATTAATACAAGTTGCCAATGATCCTCAACTGATTTGGGAAATTCCCAAAAACCCCAACAACCCTGTAAAACTGGATAATCACGAATTACAACAAGTTCTAGCACTATTGGAAGAAAAAGTAAAAAATCAAGATTTATCTCCTCAAATATACAATCAAATAATAGCTGCGATTGAAAGAAACCCTTGAAGCCGCGCTGCGGCTCCTGATGTGCAATTTATTTATAAAAAAAGTCAGCACATCAAATGATTTTCGACTCTAACCTCAGCCGATTTCTATTTTACATATCCTCCCGTTCCTTTTAAAGCCATCAGTTAAACGAAAAAAACTGATGGCTATTCTTATATAACACCCCAAATTTTTGGGGTCAGCATTTAAGGATTTCTTGATTAATCTCATAATCTCCGAACATTTGAGTTATCTAATATAGCTCAAATGATTTTTGCCTTCTATCTAGAATAACAGAATCAATTATGTATCAACTATCGCTCTTTGATTTAATTCCCGATTCCAATTATAAACCCTCAAGCACTGTCAATGTCCCAAAAATCAATAAATTAAGGAAATTAGCTGATAATCTACAGCGTAAAATTGATGACAAATTAAACCCTGCAATCGCATCTCAACGAGTAACCCGACGTAGGGCTAATATAGTAGCATCAATGCGACAGGATGCGTTAAAACTTCAGGGCATACAAAGTTATCTTTATGCTATTGCTGATGCTCTCTTAAAAGGAAAGCTACCACAAATTTTAAGTAGCATCAATACTGTTGCTCAAGTCGAAGTTTTATGGTCATTCGGTAACGAAAAATGGAATCACAAAAATCTTGAGGAAGTTTTTTGTGATGAATGGTATGCCGATTATCGTAAGCGATTAATACAGGCTAATATTACCAATATTAATCAATTAAACAGTGCAATCGCAGCCATCAAAGAATTATCGCCACCGGTTAAAGAAGACCCTATAGCCGTACAAATCAGGCAACTTGAACATAGCCTAATTGGGTATGATATTCCTGGTTATTTCCCGACTCCTGATAATATTTGTAAGCAAATGGTACAGTTAGCTTGTCTTGAACCCCAAATGAAAGTATGGGAACCTGGGGCTGGTAATGGACAAATTGTTGAAACAATAAAAGAATCTGTTGATGTCGATTTAACTGTATCCGAAATTAACCCAACCCTTAGACAAATACTAACATTAAAAGGGTTCAATGTAATTGCTGCTGATTGCTTTACGGTTAAAGAAAAATTTAACCGTATTTTGATGAATCCGCCTTTCTCAGGGGAAGAAATAAAACATATTTATCACGCCTATTCCTGTTTAAAAGATGACGGACGACTAATAAGCATTGTACCAGAATCAATAACATTTCGTAAAAACAAAATATATCAAGAGTTCAGAGAGTGGCTTGATGATAAATGTGTTTTCAATGAGGCTTTGCCAAAAGGAAGTTTTCTTAATAGTAGCAGGTCAACTGGAGTAAGTACAAGAATTTTAGTGATTCAAAAGTAATTTAACTTTTGAATCAGGCTTAATTTATTAATCCTCACATTCGAGGATAAATTTTGTTATTTGATGGAGGTAACATGGTTACAGCAACGGCTACAGATAAAAACCAATTAATAACCGATAAGCTCATTACTTTAATTGAAAAGGGAGTCACCCCCTGGTCACAGCCTTGGTATAGCAGTCCGTTTCAGAACTTTTTGACCAAGCATATCTATCGCGGGATTAATCCTATTTTATGCCAAATCGATTTAGTCATCAACAACTGGGAATATCCATTTTTTATTACTTTTCAACAAGCTAAAGAACTTAACTGGCTAATTAAAAAAGGTAGTAAGGCAACTTGGATTAAATGGGGTGGCACTTATGCCAAAGAAGTAGAAGATCCCGACAGGAGAGAGACAAAAAAAGAATACAGAAATAGTTGTCGATGGTTTTCCGTCTTTAATATAGCTTGCTTGGATGATACCAAAAGCGATCGCCAAATAACCGAATACCTTAAACCTTTAACTCCACCATTACCCAATAACTTCAATCCACTTCCCAAAGTTGAGAATTTTATCGGCACTCTCGAAATAGAAACAGTATTCGGTGGGCCTGTAGCTTGCTATATTCCCACCCTAGATACTATCAAATTGCCAAAGCGTTCTGATTTTATTTCAGCCGAAGGATTTTATTCAACTTACTTACATGAAATCGTCCACAGTACGGGACATAAATCTAGATGCGCTCGACCTCTTAATCATCGTAAAGGTTCAACAGATTACGCCTTTGAGGAGTTAATCGCTGATTTAGGCAGTGCTTTCTTATGCAATCATTTCGGAATTAATTATAGCTTAGAAATCCACGCCTCTTATTTAGATTCTTGGCTTTCTGTTCTACAAAACGATAAAACAGCATTTCTCAAGGCAGCACAGAAAGCTAATCAAGCTTTCCAATATTTAGTAGGAGAGACGATTTATTATGAACAATAAAGTCTATCTACGGCGACCAGCTTGTTCCTAGCTTCACCGAAAAATTTTCAAAACTTAACTTTTATTTCACCCCATCGCTACATAAGGAAGTTACAAATATGGCAAAGGAGTGCAACTTATCAATTTACAACAGAAGACTACACCGTTACTTTTTACATTCACTGGGACGGATACCCCGAAGGCGCAGCCAATTACTTTTTACAAATGCTTTTGTTAGATCATGAAAGAGGCTCTTTAGCCGATAGATTTTTAAGAGCTAATCCTGATGCAGAAATTACGGGCACTCACGATCATCATGGAGATACAGAATACCGTTATACGATTATATGTAATCAAACAGTCATTTTGAAAGCCGAATCAATTGACGGATTCGACCAGGAAGAAAAAGCCATCACAACTACAATTTATCAAGGCGATTTGGCTAACTTCATCAATCCCTATTACTCAACTAATTTGCTGATGCAGGTAATCGATGACACTCCCTATCAATGTCTGCTCGACAGCTTAATTAAATCCTTAGAATCGATTCAAACCGTATGTAGCAAAAAAGAGCTAGGACAACTTACTTATCCGGACAAACAGGCGTTGACCATAGCTCAAAAAATGATGAGTCTTAATAACAAATTTGGTTGGGAGTCCTCTTGGAGCCAAAAAGTCATTGTTTCTATAGAAACCCTAATTCAAGAAGGGATGGATTATTTGCACAGTCGGACAGATTGTCTTGAGATAGCACTCTTATTCACATTACTTGAGGGCATTTTTGTAGAAGTGCGTCTTCATAAGGCAGAAATTCAACCTCTCATCTTCAGTGAAACCTAAAAAGAGATCGAAGCTATAGGGGAAGTAACAATTATTTCCCCCGACTTCAATTTTAGTATTAGTACAATTTTTTTAAAGAAAAATGAAAAACAAATTATATCCACAGCAAAACGAAGTTTATCAATTTTTGGTCGAATACATCGATAAACATCAGCATTCTCCCAGTCGCCAGGAAATAGCACAAAAATTAAATTTGCACGTCTCTACCATCAAAGCACATTTGAAAGTTCTTAAACAGAAAGACTATATCGACTGGGAACAAGGCGGCAAAAGAAATATTATCATCCTTGGGCAACCTTCAAAATGTCCTCCGATTCCTAATAATTTTTGGAAGAATGTTGATGAGAAAGATTATGAGCTATACTTTTTTATTAGGAACTACATAAGTGAACACCAACAATCACCAACTATCAAAGAATTAATGGAAGGATTAGAAATCAAATCGAGCAATACTATACAAAAGCAATTACGACGGCTCAAAGAAAGCGGCTATATCGATTGGCTAGATAATAAACGGCGTTCTATTACAGTTTTAAAATAAATAGAATTTGAACGGATTCGTTGCACTTTTATTTCGCCAACAGGAGGATTAAGTAGAAAAAGTAATAACTTTTGCTTAATTACGAATAGTTAAGGCTAAAATAATTGTGGCAATCCAAAGTAATGATCAATGCGAAAGTAGTCATGAGTATTACACCTCAGCAAGTCGAAGCCGGACAGGCTATTTATACCAAAAGGACTCTTGCTGCCTATGACGAACGGAGTGCTTGGCTTGTCGAATCAGTTCATTTGGAAATGTCCTACCCGCCGACTGCTGGAACATTACAACAAACATCTGAGTGCTAATCATCTAGACGTTGGAGTGGGCACGGGATATTTCCTGGCTCGATGTCAGTTCCCTTGTGCCGAGCCACGCATAGCCTTGATGGACCTCAACGAGAATAGTTTGGAGTTCGCTCAAAGGCGAATTGCGCGATATAAACCTGAAATTTATCGACGCAATGTTTTAGAGCCGATTCATATAAATGCCGAAAAGTTTGATTCGGTGGCCATCAATTATTTACTTCATTGCCTTCCGGGTTCTATCGAATCGAAATCGGTAGTATTGGCTCACCTCAAAGCTTTGATGAATCCTAATGCGGTTATTTACGGTTCAACTATCTTATCTGATGATGTAGCGCGATCTCGGTTGGCAAAGTGGTTAATGGATACATACAATAAGAGAGGTATTTTTTCCAATCAAAATGACGACCTTGAGGGTTTCCAAGAGGTGTTAGCCAAGCATTTTGGAGATATATCCCTAGAAGTTGTCGGCTGTGTTACCCTGTTTTCTGGGCGATTATCAAGCCTTTAGTGCTGCCCAACTCTCTGAAGAAACAACATCTAGCTCAGTTACAGCACCGGCATCTGTGCCAATTGCTGTGGTTCAAGGAGGGGGCAACCCGTTAAATGAGATCAAAGCTGATTTTTTACTGGATGGGTTTCAAGAATTTGGCGACGAGGAATGGGAAAAGTTAAAAACTCTTTTACCACGTCAAAAAGCGAAGACAGGAAGGCCAGGAGACGATCACAGAGAAATAATCAATGGAATACTTTGGATTTTAAGGACAGGTGCGCCTTGGCGTGATTTACCACCTTGCTATGGAATTCACAGCACCGTATCAAGCCGCTTTTATCGATGGCGAAAAGCAGGGGTTTGGGACGAAATTTTGGCAAAACTTCAAACGATAGCCGACATTGAAGGCAAAATTGATTGGGAAGTTCACATGGGCGACAGTACGGTAGTTCGGGCACATCAGCACGCTGCTGGAGCTATTCATGGGGCAAGAAAAACAGGCTTTAGGACGTAGCAAAGGAGGTTTTTCCACAAAAATACACATTCGGTCCGAAGGATACGGAAAACCGATGGTTTTTGTTTTAACAGCCGGGGAACCACATGACACTGTTGGTTTTGATGACTTGCTCAAAGGGGGAAAAGTAAAAAGAATTGGGCGAGGGCGACCTAAAAGTCGATTCAGATACTTTCTTGGCGATAAAGGTTACAGTAGTCAAGCTATCCGAGAAAAATTACGCCACAAGAAGATAAATCCCATCATACCACGTAAAAGCAACGAAAAAAAGCGACAACGCTTTAATAGAGGTCTGTATCGTGAGCGGAATCGAGTCGAAAGGCTGATCAACCGGCTCAAAAAATTTCGCAGAGTGGCGACAAGATATGAAAAATATGCACACAACTATTTGGCTATGTTGACGCACCGCTTCGCGGATCTGCGGAGCAGATCGCTTCTATACTTCTCTGGCTGTAAAAGAAGTTTGCAGACACGCCCTAGAGAAACACCATATCGAAAGGAAGTCAAAAGGAGGCAGTAACGCCGACAAGAATCTCTTGTTGGTACACCTACACTGTCACGACCAATTACACCGCGTAGAGTTGATGGCACAAGAAAAGGTGCTAGTCGTACACTGAGGAGCGTGGTGAAGGGAAACTTTCACGCCACGTTCTGGAGGGAAGTAGGGATAGGCGACTATCTCTACTCACCTAACAATTTACAATGCTCAAGCCGTCTTAGTGTCGCGCTCGTTTATACGCTTTTAGTCTTACTGATGGGGAGTTTTTGGGTTTTTTCTTTACTCGCCGGGGTAATTGTGGTAATATTGGTTCTCCTTATCTTAAATTTCGCTGTTTACCAATTTTTTCAAGAAAAACGTGGATTTTTGTTTACTATTCGAATCTTGCCCTGGCATTGGTTATATTATTTATACAGTGGATTGGCTTTCGCTATCGGGACTGGACAATACTGGTTAAGGCGTATCGTTGAAATAAAACATCATTTTTAGACTCTTATCTCAATAAATAAAATTAATGCTGACGAAAAATTCTGATAATTTGAGTTCTGATGATTCTGATTTTCCTTCAACTATCGTTATTGGTGGAGGTCCTGCTGGATTAACTGCGGCTTATTATTTAGCTCAACATGATTTACGCTCCATTGTTTTAGAAAAAGGGGATCGAGTTGGAGGAATTTCGCGCACAGAAACTTACAAGGGTTATCGTTTTGATATTGGAGGACACCGCTTTTTTACTAAAGTTCCTCAAATACAGCATTTATGGTATGAGATATTAGGGGATGAGTTTATTAAAGTTCCGCGTCTATCTCGTATTTATTATAAAGGTAAATATTTTAATTATCCTTTAGACCCCCTAAATGCTGTGTGGAATTTAGGAATTTTACAAAGTTTACTGATTATTTATAGTTATTTGAAAGTTAAAGTTTTTCCTTTACCCCTAGAAGAAAATTTTGAAGAATGGGTTACTAATCGTTTTGGTGAACGTTTGTATAAAACTTTTTTTAAAAGTTATACGGAGAAAGTCTGGGGAATTCCCTGTACTCAAATCCGGGCAGATTGGGCTGCACAACGTATTAAAGGATTATCTCTAAAAAAAGCGATTATCAGTGCTGTTTTCGGGACTAATGATACTAAAACTTTGATTAAAGAATTTGATTACCCTTTGTTGGGTCCGGGCATGATGTGGGAACGGTTTCAAGAAAAATTAGAACATCAGGGTTGTCCAATATGGCTGGATACAGAAGTGGTTAAAGTCAAACGACAAGAGCAAAAAATTATCGGAATTCTCGTCAAAAAAGACGGCAAAATTTTTGAGATAAACGGCGCTCAATTTATTAATACTATGCCGATTACGACTTTAATGAACAGTTTAGATCCTTTACCTCCCGAAGCGGTTTTAAAAGCGGCTGATCGCCTTAAATATCGAGATTTTTTAATCGTTCCTCTTGTAATTGCTCAAGAACATCTTTTTCCGGACAATTGGATTTATATCCATAGTCCAGAATTGAAAGTAGGACGAATTCAAAATTTTAAAAATTGGAGTCCAAAAATGGTTCCCGATTTTTCTAAAACCTGTTTGGGAATGGAATATTTTTGTAGCGAGGGAGATCAACTGTGGGAAATGGACGATCAAAATTTAATTCAACTTGCTAGTGAAGAACTCGTCAATCTCAGATTGATAGATAGTCTTAAAAAAGTAGAAGATGGAACAGTTATTCGCCAAAAGAAAGCTTATCCAGTTTATGATGCGGAGTACCAGCAACATCTAAAAATTATTCAATCCTATATAAATACTTTAGAAAATTTACAATCGGTAGGACGTAACGGAATGCACCGTTACAATAATCAAGATCATTCAATGCTATCAGCACTCTTAGCGGCAGAGAATATTATGGGAGCGAATCATAATTTATGGAAAGTTAATACAGAACGCTCTTATCATGAAGAATTCATGACTAAATCTAAACAAGAAGATAACAGTATTTAAATTGAGCTTTGTTAACAAGGTTTTTGTTGATTGTTTAATGAGTTAATTAATAAAGCAATTAAAGAAATTAACCAGACTAACATTTGAAAAATAAGCCAATAAGGGGCAAGCATATTTTGAACGCGAAGAGGAATCCATAAAGTCAATCCCAGTAAAAAGATAATAATTATGTTATGCCATCTAGGGTATTCAAAAACCACTTTTAATAGAGCTAATAGCAAAAACACTAGCATTAAATCATCATAAGAACGATGATAAGTGAAAATTCGACTAATAACAGATGCACAGGCGACAAGTATTAATAAAGGAGCCTGTTTTAGTTTCTAAAAAATTACAGCCATTAAACCTGATAAAATAATAGCAATTTGATTTTTAATTCTTAAATTAATCAAAAAATTAATATTGCTCACTCCATCATTAGCCACATACTTTATTTGACTTATAAAACGATATATAATGGTATTTAAGCTAAGATAAATTAATGAAGAAATATAAAATATTCCGAAAATAATGTAAAACAAGGCAACAAATACTGTTTTAATTTTACGATTAATTGCTAAACTTAAAATATAAGAAGCGGAAATAGTAGGTTTAGCTAAAGACATTCCCATCAATAATCCAGCCAAAATATTTTTTTAGCCTGAAGTAAGTAATAAACGGCAATTAAAAGACCATTAATAATAATACCATACTGACCAGTATTCAAAGTAGTACAATTACTACTTATTGCTAAAGAAGCTACTACGAAAAACTAAGCCGCCAGTTGACCAAAAGGTAATCCTAATTGATAGGCAAAACGGCTGAGAAGTCCTAAAAATAAAAAATTTAACAAGACATGATAGGCCCGAATTAACCCCCAAGAAATATTAGGGAATACAAAAAATCCCGTAAAAAAAGCCCAGGGCGGATAGCCTCCTGAACGAATTCTTCCTAAAATAGGATTGATATCCGCCCTATCCATTCCATAAGGGTAAGTATTTAAATATATATACTGTTGTTCTTTCCAGCGTTCTAGCAAATCCCTTGCGCCCCTTGGACTTCCATCAAAGGCTAGATTATAAAACCCTTTGCTTAAATAAGTTATTGCCAGAAAGGTAAGCAACAAAGTTAGAATCAATAAAATCGGCTGTTTTTTTCCAAGACTCATTTTATTTTTAATGTAAATAATTAAAAAGTGTTACAGGTTGTTGATATCTATCTTGTGTTTTAGATTTTATAATATTATAATAATATTATAAAAAAACATTAGATGCAACGGAATGCACTGTTATAATAACCAAGATCATTCCATGTTATCCGCATTATTAGCTGCTGAGAGTATTATGGGTGCTAATCATGATTTGTGGCAAGTGAATACAGAACTGTTTTATTATAAAGATTTTGTAACAGATGATAAGAAGTCTCTTTCTCAAGTTGGTGTGGGGATATATTAATGAGTCTGTCTCCATTTATGTCAATTGTTATTCCCACCTATAATCGTTGTGAAGCATTGAAAACCTGTCTGGACTCCATTGCTTGTCTTAAGTATCCAAGAGAGCGCTTTGAAATAATTATTGTTGATGATGGGAGTAAAGACCCCTTAGATAATTTAGTCAATCCTTACCGTGAGCAACTGCATATTAAATTAATTCGACAAACTAACGCAGGACCTGCCCAAGCACGGAACACGGGAGCAAATGCAGCATCTGGAGAGTATTTAGCCTTTACGGATGATGACTGCATTCTAGATGAAAACTGGCTTTGTGCTCTTGAAAATGGTTTTTCTAAAACTCCAAACGCCCTTTTAGGAGGAAAAACCCTCAACACCTTAGTGGACAACCCTTATTCAACAGCGAGTCAATTATTCATTGATTATCTTTATGATTATTACAACACAAAAGGCACTCAAGCCACCTTTTTTGCCTCTAATAATTTTGCCATATATCGGAAATTATTTGATCAAGTTGGGCAATTTGATATTAGCTTTTCTTTAGCAGCAGGAGAAGACCGAGAATTTTGTGATCGTTGGTTATCGTCTGGCTATTCATTATGTTATATTCCTAATGCAATTATCTATCATTCTCATCACCTAAGTTTAGGTAAATTTTGGCGACAACATTATAATTATGGTTGTGGTGCCTATTGTTTTCATCAACTTCGTTCCCAAGGAAATAAAACATCCCTAAAATTTCAACCATTAACCTTTTATTGGAAGCTAATTACTTATCCTTTGACCACACAATCTAGTCCTTTCCCATCCCTATTTCTTTGTAGCTTATTATTGCTCTCACAATTGGCTAATATTTTCGGATTTTTTACAACAAAAATTTTCCAACCTGAGATCAGGAAGCCTGTCAGTAAAACCATTTGAGATAACCAAATACTGGCTACGGTAGTCATAACCAATAAATAGAGACAAACGGTGCTAAGACGACTTGACCATTGCAAGTTTAAATCGTTGACAAAATTGCGCTCACGGTGAATCAATTCTGTCTAGGTAAATGCTTTCCCTCCTTTATCGACGGGAATAATCACGGAAATGGTTTGGGGTGTTAAGTTTTTATTAATTATAGATTAATTGTTAACCTTTTTCTTCCATATTTGTCAAAAAAAACAGTATTACTGTAAAATTAAGTTAAGGGATTGAAATTAAGAATCACATCCTTCAAATTTAGATTAAAAGTAAAATTTTCAAGAGAATGGAAAACTCCCTAGTTTCAGTTATCATTCCTTCGTACAACAGCAGTAAAACTATTGTCAAGTGTTTGACAGCCCTTGAAGCCCAAGTTGATTGCCATCGTTTTGAAATTATTGTTGTGGATAGCTCTAATGATGCCACAGAAATGCTGATTGAGGAAAGATTTCCCAATATCAAGCTTTATCATTTTGACCAAAAAATGTACCCAGGGGATGCCCGCAATTATGGAGTAATCAATTCTCAAGGAAATATTCTCATATTTCTAGATGCAGATTGTTTCGTTAAACCAACATGGCTTAAGCAAATTATAGAAGCCCATGGGCAAACGGATCATCCCGTCGTTGGCGGGGCGATCGCCAATGGCAATCCAGAAAGCTATGTAGGTTGGGGTTACTATTTCTCAGGATTTAGTCAATGGATGCCTCAATCACATTCATTTGCTCGCACTGATATTCCTACGGGCTGTCTATCCTGTAAACGATGGGCATTTGAAAAGTATGGACCCTTTTTAGAAGGTGGTTTATGTGAAGATACCCTATTTACTTGGAAATTAGCTGATGCTGGTTATCAAGCCTTATTTGTTCCTAAGATTCAGGTGTTTCACATTAACATTAAGGATTTCGGGGATTTAATAAAACGCAAATTCAAGCATGGACAAAACTTTGCTCAACTCAGAGTGTTAGAAAAAAATTTTTCCCCGATCAAGCAAATAATATACGCAGGGGGATCATTTCTTCTTCCCTTTTTAATTACCTATCGTCGTAGCAAGGATGTTATTAAATCAGGGACATATATATATCAATTTATACTCACATTGCCAGTAACATTGGTGGGAATTTTATGCTGGTCTTTAGGAGAATTTTTTGGGTACGCTGGCATAGGTAAACCCTTGGAGTCATCAGAGTTAATTATCAGACATAAATATTAATAATTATTATGAAACTAGAAAACAAAAATAGATTTAAAGTTATTATTCTTGCAGCAGGTTATGGTAGAAGAATGCGTCCCTTAACCTATCACACCCATAAAACTTTATTAAAAATAGCAGATAAAACCGTTATTCAAAGAATTATTAATTCATTATTAGAATTTAAAATAACTGACATCAATATTGTTACTGGTTATCAAGATGCTGAACTAAAATTATATTTAAAACAAACCTATCCTCACTTAGATTTCAACTATATTTATAATCCTAAATACGCAGAAACGAATAATATTTATTCCTTGGCACTCGCTTTTGAAAATTTAAAAATTGATCGAGATATTATCTTGATTGAAGCTGATCTTATTTTTGATTCATCTATTTTAAAGCATTTACTACAATCACCTCACAGTAATGTTGCTTTGGTTGATTATTATCGTCTTGGTATGGATGGTACGGTGGTGACAATTTCCACAGAAAAAATAATTACGAATGTTATTCCTCCTCATTTACAAGGTAGTGATTTTGATTTTAGGGATAAATATAAGACTTTAAATGTATATAAATTTTCTCAAGAATTTTGTGCAAATAACTTTAGCAAATTACTTGTTTTTTATGCTAAAACTTTAGACAATAATTGTTATTATGAAATTATTTTAGGGTTAATTATTTATCTCGGTAAAGTAGAAGTTTATGCAGAGTTAATTCAAGGTAAATGGGCAGAAATTGACGATCCTAACGATTTAAGAATCGCAGAGTTTGTCTTTAATGAAAGTATTCAACAGCAAATATTAGACGCTTCTTTTGGGGGTTTTTGGAATTACGATATCTTAGATTTTTGTTTTCTTCGTAATATGTATTTTCCCAGTAACTCTTTGATTTCAGAAATTAAAAATAATTTAACTGTATTGCTACAAAGTTACAGTTCGACTCAAAAGATGATTGATGAAAAACTGAGCAGTTATTTATATTGTGAATCAGATTATGTCATTACTCTAAATGGTGCTTCTCAAATTTATCCTATTTTAGAGGAATATTTAAAAGAAAGTAAGGTTTTATTGCCTTGTCCTACCTTTGGTGAATACCCTCGTATTTTCAAGAATTGTTTGACTTATTCTGATCAAGTAGGAATAGATACCAATGAAATTTTAGACAAAATCAATGATTGTAACTCGGTGGTTATAGTTAATCCCAATAACCCTACTGGGTCAGTTATTTCAACGGAATTTATTTATAATTTAGCCCTCACTAATCCAAGTAAATTAATTATCGTTGATGAGTCTTTTATTAATTTTTCTGAAGAAAAAAGTATTTTAGAATTATTAAAAATTAACCCCCTTAATAATGTTATCTTATTGGTTAGTTTAAGTAAGATATTGGGGATTCCAGGAGTTCGTTTAGGCTATATCTATTGTTGTAATTTTGAATTAAATAACTATATTCGTCATCGAATCTCTATTTGGAATCTAAATTCTATCGCTGAATTTTTCTTAGAAATTATCCTCAAGCATCGTGATATGATCCAAGAATCTTATCAAAAAACTAAGAGGGATCGTCACGATTTTGCAGAGCAACTAATCCGGTTACCTTTAGTGAATCAAGTTTATCCTAGTGGGGCTAACTTTTTGTTAGTAGAATTAGATTGTGAAACAACCTTTATGGCATACTTAAAAGAACAATTATTAAAAAAATATAGAATTTACATCAAAGATGTCTCTAATCGTTTTACAACCTCTTATTCTTACTTAAGGTTAGCGGTAAGAAATGAAGAAGATAATCATAAGTTTAGTGACAGTTATTTGACAGTTATCAAAGATTATAATATTTTTAAAGAAACGTAGAACAAGCTTCTAGCTTATCATGGGAATCTTGTTTGTAGCACTATTCATCCAACTCTAAAGTAGAGGTAATCATGAGTAATCAATGGAAAATCATTTGGAATAAACGTCAAATATCTCATCAATATGATTCAATTTTAGAGTCTTTGATGCGAGCTAATGGATATGATAGTAAATTTTCCATGATTAGTGAAGAGGAATGGAAAAATTATATTTTTAAACAAGGGAAAAAACTCAATATCAGTCCCAATGATTCAATTTTTGAGGTCGGTTGTGGTTCAGGTGCTTTCCTTTATCCATTTTATCAACAAGGACATAAAATTGCTGGTATAGATTATTCTGAACCTTTAATTAAATTAGCATCAGAAACAATGTTAAATGGAGATTTTCAAGTTAAAGAAGCTATTAATTTAAATACAGAAAATCAATGCGATATTGTTGTTTCCAGTGGCGTATTTATCTATTTTCCTACTTACGAATATGGGGCTGAAGTTCTCAAAAAAATGCAAAAACTTGCTCGTAAAAGTATCGGTATTTTTGATGTTTCTGATCTGGACAAAAAAGAACAAGCATTAGCTAAAAGAAAATCTATCTTAGGAGAAAAAGAATATGAAAAAAAATATCGAGGCTTAGAGCATTTGTTTTATAGCAAAGATTGGTTTTATCAGCAATTAGCAAGTGAATCTGTAAAAGTAATTATCGAAGATCAAAAGATAGCTGAATATGATCATGCTGATTACCGTTTTAATATCTATATTCATAAAATTTAATTGATTATACTGGGAAAAAATTAATGCAATTTTGTACAAAAAATACATTACAATGCGAGCTTAATGGTTCTAACTCTAATTTTAGATATACAGAAAAGGGTCATAATATTCCTGTTTGCTGTGCTACTCATTTAGTTGAACTCTTATTTTTTGTTACTCATCTTTTAGAGGAACATAACATTCCTTACTTTATCTACTGGGGAACTCTTTTAGGAAGCATTAGACATAGTGGTTTAATTCCTTGGGATTATGATGTAGATATTGGAATTTTGAAGGATGATTTCGAGCGTGTTCAAGTTTTAAAACCAATCATTAAAAAAAATGGTTTTTGGTTTTCTAATTTTGCGTTTGAAGGTGAAGGTTGTACTATTTTTTATAGTAGAATAAATCATTTACACTTGGATATAGAAGTATGGGAAGCAGATGAAACATATATCAAATGGTCTGATTACAAACTACTAAAATCAGAAGTTTTTCCATTAATTAAATACCCTTTCTATCACAAGCATTTATTAGGGCCAAATAAAATTGACTCTTTATTAGATTATTATGGTTCAGATTGTTTAGAATACAGTTATAAAAACTATGATAAATCAAATGTTGCTCGAAAGATTAGAATGACCGATTTTCGTCCAGCATTAATTAATTTTAAACAAAATTTTGAATCCGATGAAAAAATCACTTTCGCTGATAAATTATCTCAAGAAGTAACTGTGTTAAAAGCCAATTTAACTTATGTAATAAAGAAAGATGACATTCTCGGAAAGATAATTATATTAGGAAGAATCATATTACCTTTCCCTTTGCGAGATTTTTTATGGCGAATGATTGGTATAAAAATATATCGTTTCTTTGGTTTATCCTAACCTATCTAAATGTTTATTTTTTTTGTAAATTATTTTCAATCTTTTGTCGTAACGCTTGTTTTGCTTGAGAGTAACCAAGGTGTTCAAAATCTTTCTGATAACGTTGATATACTAAATCGACTAATTCTTGAGTGTAATACTTGCTAAAGCTTGTTTTTTGTGTACTGTTTAGATGAGCTAAGTTCACATCAAAATTATAGGTCTTAGCAAGTTTTTCCCAGTCTTGTTGAAGCGTTTCCATCCGTCCAATAAAATCGGGTAATAACTTACCATAAGAAGATAGTATAGCATATTGAGATTTAAAATGATTATCAGCAAGATAGTCTGGTATTTTAACGATGATTTGCACAAATTCTGCAAAGCTAATATCATGAGGTATATAATAAGGATAATACCCTAACTTTGTGTCGAAATAAGGCACTGAATATCTTTGTTTAACATCAAGTACCTTGTCTCTATAACATGAAACCAATCTATCATAAGGGTTCCGTACAAAAGAGAAAATAGTATATTCAGGGTATTCATTCTTTTTGGGTCTTCCTAATTTAGATTGTAAAAACTGATCGAGATGAATATCTTCCTCTTGTTGAACTTTAATACCGTAACTACGAGCAATTGTAGTTTTAATCGAGGTACAAGCAACCTTTTGAACAACAAGATAAATCAATTTTCTATCTGTAAAAACGTATCTTGTTTGCGGAACTAACTCGCCATAACGCCATAGTCTAGAAGCTATGAAGCTTCCTTGTTGACAATACTTTAAAGTACGATTAATTAATTTTTTAGAGGTTGATATTACTGGTTTCAATTAATTATCTCCTGTAATATTTAACTGTTCTTAAGAAATTCAAGGAATCAATGTTAGGTAAAGTCATTAAATAAGAATAATCTCTTTATAAATATTGATTATTTAACCAGAAACAAAGCTATTTTTTCCACAACTAATTGAAACCAATGAAACAAAGAGTTGGGTAGCATTCTATAACCTAACTGACGACTATAGAACAATAATAGATGAGCAAATTTTTGTTTTCCTTTAATCTGACGGCGATTTAAAGCATTACGATAAGCACGGCGATAGTTTTCGTCTCCGATTCTCTGTTTTTCCAATTCATGAGATTGTGAATTTTCTAAATAGCGATATTTATATAATACTCGATCAATAAAAATAACGGAACTAACTTCTTCGAGTTTAAATACCAAATCTCGATCTTCCGCATACAACATACTTTGGTCAAGTCCTTTGGTTTTTCCATATATTGTGCGTCTAAAGGTCTTAAGATGAGAAATAAAACCACGAAATAAACTCGTTTCTTTTGAAGGTATTTTATGGGAATAACCTGTGCTTATTTTGAGGGTTAAATCTTCGTTATAAACATCATATTTGCTATAAACAAGACCAGCTTCAGGACTATTATTATAGGTTTTTAAGACAAATTCTGTAGCTTCTGCTTCAAGAGCATCATCTGGATCTAAAATACCGACTATATCAGTTTTAGCGTTTTCTATTAAAGTGATCAAAGTTGCGATATAACCCAGATTTTGCTCATGTTGAAGTAATGTAATTTTGTCCGATAAAAAAGGAGCTATTATTTCTAAGGAGTTATCTGTACTTTTATCATCCGCGATTAAACATAACCACTGGTTATTGGTTTGTGCGAGTAAGGAATTCAGACAATCTTGAATATATTTTCCGTTATTGTAGTTAGCGACTAAATAAGTTATTTGATGAGACATATACAGCAGTGAATATTTGAGAAATTAACCTTTTTTATCAATTTTAGCCTTTGTGGGGCAATTCCTCAAGGTGATTGAAAAAAATTAAATTTTAATCTATTTACAGTATATATTAACTGTTCCTTTGAATTAAATTAACGGTTAAATTTTTCCAGTAACTCATCAAAGCATTTTTTAGTAAAAGCCATCGTCGAAATAATTTAGGGTTTTGACATAGATAGATTTCTTTAATTAACAAAAACCAGAGTTCTAAATGACTTACTTTTTGTGATTTAAAATAGACTTTTAACCAGTTTAAAAAGACAAGCCTAGTTTGACTATATAATTCTATATTTTTAGTGATATCATTAAACATATTATTCGTACAACTGTCAGAATGTTGTCTGTATTTAGCCCAAATATGGTCACTAACAAAAACAGGAGAATTAAGTAATATTTTAACAAAAAAAACTTGATCTTCATATAGGGTGCGAAATTGATTTTCAAATGACCCCAATTCGGAAAAAACTTGCCGACGAATAATTGCATTACAAGAAGTCGGAGTTTGGACATTTAACTTTAATAAATTAATTAATAATTTTGGAGGAGGAATCAAATTATTTGGCGTTACACCAAGGGGATAAAAAATATCTTGTTCCTTGTCTTCTTCTTTTCCTGTCCAACTATACCAATATAGGGATTTACCATATATCATCATTGCTTCGGGGTATGTTTGAAAAAGAGCAATTTGTTCAGATAATTTGTTTTTCATCCAAATATCATCACAGTCTAGAAAAGCAATATAATTGCCTTTAGCATGAGCAATACCAAGATTTCGAGAAGCACTCATTCCCTTATTTTCATGATTAGAATGCTTTAAATAATAAACTTTTCCGGGATATTTTTTAGTATAGTTTAGGGCGATTTTTGTACTGCTATCAGTTGAACCATCATCCACTAAAAAAAGTTCCCAATTCTCATAAGTTTGAGCAAAAATGCTTTCTATGGCTTCGGTGAAAAATTTCTCACCGTTGAAAAAAATGATAATAACAGATACTAATTCCATTGACTTTTGTTGTTCTAATTGATATTTTTTTTTGAAGAAATGACTTTCTTCTGTAAGAGATTTTAAGGAACCTATTTATACTATTTTACCATTGTTTAATACAAAAATTTGATCAGCTTTTTCTATCGTAGATTAGGATTTACGCACTCTCCAGGAAATTATTAGGGTTTGAGATTGTCCGAGATCTTTCGCTAGCCCCTTCGCAAGCTCAGGGCTAGGCTACGCCTCGCTACGCGCACGGCTCAGGATGACATAAAATCGTTGCTTTTAATCAGGAGTGCGTAACTCCTAGTAGATAAACGATGAGCAATAATAATTCCTGTACGATTTGTACTGAGTAATTCAATAGATTACTGAATCAATTTTTCCGATATATTATAAAGAGAATTAGTGGCCTCATCTAAAATTAATATGTCCGGATTACATAAAATAGCCCTAGCAATCGAAATTTTTTGCCTTTGTCCACCAGAAAGTTTAACGCCTCTATCGCCAACAAAAGTATCATATCCTTGAGAAAGTTCAACTATAAAATCATGGGCATGGGCTTGTTTTGCAGTCATTATAATTTCTTAATTAATTTTTTTTCCCAATTTAAAGTAGTCTTAATAATTATATCCAAATTGTTGTATTTTGGTTGCCAACTTAGCATCTGACGAATTTTGTCAGGACAGGCGATGACACAAGCCGGATCTCCTTTTCGTCTCGGGGCTTCTTTGACAGGGAAGTCTACCCCTGAAATTTCCTTTACCTTTTCGATGACTTCTTTAACACTGTAGCCTTGTCCATAACCACAATTGAAGATCTGACTCGAATTTTCCTGTTCTAGATAACGCAGTGCATCAATATGAGCTTGAGCTAAATCTTCTACATGAATGTAATCTCGAATTGCGCTTCCATCTGGCGTGGGGAAATCTGTCCCAAAGATACTTACAAAAGGACGACGACCCAACGCCGCGTCACAACAAACTTTGCTCAAATGTTCGGCTTTTTGAGATGATGGCCCGATGTTGGCCTTGAGTTCTGCTCCCGCCACGTTAAAATATCGTAAAATTACATACCTAAATTGTGATGTTCTAGCATAATCATCTATAAAATATTCACTCATGAGCTTAGAGCGACCATAGGGATTAATAGGTTCTGTTGGTGATAATTCAGTAATAGGATTTTCTTTTGGTTCTCCATATACTGCTGCCGTACTAGAAAACACAAATTGGTTAATACCAAAAAGTTGACAACACTGTAACAACTGTAAAGTGTTACAGGTATTATTATTATAATAACTAAGAGGTTTCAGTATAGACTCAGAAACAGAAATACTGGCTGCAAAATGTAAAACAGCATCAAATTTATACTCAGAAAAAATTTGATAAAGTAAGTTTTTATCTTCTAAACTTCCAACAATTAATTTTCCAGATAGAACGGCAGAAGCAGACCCTGTCGAAAGATTATCATATACAACCACATTATATCCCGCTTTTGAAAGTTTACTAACTGTATGAGAACCAATATATCCAGCACCACCGGTAACTAATATTTTTTTACTCATAAATTTAGAAGAAAATGTTCGTAAAGGGGATCAATAGATTTTTTTAGCTCAAATTCTTTGAGAATTTTTTGAGGTAATTCTTCACAACTTTCATTGACTTCAACTTGAAAACGATTGCCCATACTTGTTACCCAACTCAAACGCGAAGCGAACAAGGAGAGTGGCTTCTTTTAGTTTAGTGCATCTTCATAAAGAATTGGTACAGCCCTTTCAAGGTCTTGTCTTTTGCCCCCATTTGTAGTTAGGTAAAGAAATCCCGTTTTCGCATTAGGGTAATAGCTAGAATGGTTTTCAGTCAAGTCTTTGAGCGTTTTGTAGAAGCCAGTCCAGTATTTGTTATGGTTCGCGGACTTCTAGAAAAAGTTTTGTCTCCTCAAAAAAGGAATGATTTATTTGAAAGAAGCACTACAACTCAGTACACGCTCTTAACTACTGTTTTCGACAGTCGTGGAGATGATGAATGCAGTATAAGACGGAATTCGACCCTCAATTCATGCTACTTATCAGGTGCTTTGCGTCAAATATGAGCGTTTTTATTACTTCAGTTTATAACAAGCGATTGGGCTATGGAGCCTAATGTTAGTGCTGAATTGGGAGCGATAAACAGCCTGTGAGATGGAAGCGATTATTAGACATCTAAATGGAAATTTGCTGCTCCTATCAACAAGATAACCAAGGTATTTATACTAAAATTTGTTGACACACATCTATCTTAAGATGTATCTTTACTAGGGGGTTGAAAATCGAGGAAATCAAGAGAGTTAAATCTAGTTAAGTAATATAATGCAAAAGTTTCTTTTAAATCTCGCTTGCTCGTCCGAATTCGCTGACTGGTTAACGCAACAGCATTTAAGTCTTGCTTTTACCACCTATCAAACCAACCGCTTACTTTTCCTGGGTAGCAGTCTTGAAGGAAGGCTAAAAGTCCATGAAAGGCTGTTGGATAAGCCTATGGGTCTTTTTGGCAATACAGAGCGCTTGTACCTGAGTACCCGTTATCAAATCTGGGAATTTCAGAATATTTTGTCCGAAGAAGAAACTTATAACGAAGCGGATTGTCTCTTTGTTCCCCGCAGCGCTTATTTTACAGGGGATCTGAATGTTCACGATCTCGTTATTAACGATACACAAGAGTTAAAATTTGTCAATACTGATTTTAGTTGTATTTCTAGAGTAAGTCAGGATTATAGCTTTGTTCCTTGCTGGAAACCCCCTTTTATATCTAAATTAGTAGCGGAAGACCGATGTCATCTCAATGGCTTGGCGATGGTTCAGGGGCAACCAGCTTACGTGACAGCCTGTAGCGCGACGGATACGGCAGCCGGGTGGCGCAATTGTCGTCATGATGGCGGAATTGTTATAGATGTAGCGCAAAATGAAATAATTGCGCGGGGCTTATCTATGCCGCACTCACCCCGTTACTATCAGGGGAAATTGTGGTTACTCAATTCGGGAACCGGAGAATTTGGCTACATAGAGGGAGAGCAATTTGTCCCCTTCACCTTCTGCCCTGGTTTTGTGCGAGGATTAGCTTTTTGGGGAAATTTCGCCTTTGTCGGCCTATCTAAGCTACGTTCCCAGAATTTTACCGGATTAACCTTAGAAGAGCGCTTAAGGGAGCAGGGAGAGGCTCCTCGCTGTGGTTTAATGGTGATTGATTTAGCAACCGGAAAACCTCTGCATTGGCTCTATTTTGAGACGGTTATCGAAGAATTATTTGATGTGGTAGTTTTGCCCGGAGTCCGTCAACCCAAAGCACTTGGGTTACAGGGAGATGAAATTCAAAGACTGGTAACATTTCCGAATAGTGGCGGGATTATCATTACCAAACCCACCGCACAGCGCCCGAGTTTAGGCGCAACTCCTCCCATTGCTGGCTTGCCTTCAGAATCTATTGAGGTAAAGGAAACAAGAGCTAAGTCAAATATCAGTAATAATGAGGTCAAATATCAACGAGTTTATCACCTAAATAGCACTAATATCCTAGATTACGATGAATTAACCTTTCCTCGCTTACAGAAGCGCTTCAAGAAACAACCGCCCCAAGGGGAAGTAACCGGGCTTTCTGCTTCCGTAGCTGGCGCTATGGTGGGGTTTGCCATTGCTGAACGTTTAAATCTCCAACAAGGGGAAATTATTTCTCTGTTCGTCTTACCCGAATACCGAAACCAGGGAATAGGGACTCGCTTAGTGGCTTATTTAGAGAAAGAATTAGCCCAACAGGGCTGTACTGAGTTAATTATCAGCTATCACACCAGTTTATTAACCAAAGCGGCTTTAGAACCTCTACTACAAAAGCTGAATTGGTCAACTCCAACAATTACCTTGGTGCTAGGCAAAACCTCTACAGAAAAAATTGCCTTAGCTCCCTGGTTACAAAAGTATCCCCTACCTCCAACTTTTGAGGTGTTTCCTTGGTTAGAAGAAAGTTCCACTTCTAATGGGGATCACCCCTTAGAACCCCTAAATAGCCTGGGATTGCGCTATGGGGGGGAGGTAATTGGTCGAGTGTTAACCCATCGGGTGGCCTCTGATACCATTCGTTACACGACTCTGGAAATGGCTGAACCCTTCCAGAGGAAAGGACGAGGGGTTTCTCTGTTAGCTGAGGCTATATCTCGCCAAGTTAACAGTGATGTGCCCTACCTTACGGGTGCGGTTTCACCCGGTTATCCGGGTTTGTGGCAGTTTGTCGGACGACACCTGACTCCCTATTTAATTGGGTTAGGGGAAGTGCGCCAAACCAATAAACTTCTTGCACAAATAAGTCAAAAGTAAAAAAAATTGATGATTTCTGTACAGCAATTGATGTTCTTGGCTTTATGCCAGAGGTCTAATAAGTCGATCAAACCAACAATTAAATCTGGAGACAACTAACTCATGAGTGAGCCTAATTTTTCATCACCCGTTACCAACCCCTTCGGACTCTCCAATGTGGGATCTCTTGCCGCCCCCACCTTCGCTGATCTTGATGGAGATGGAGACCTCGATGCTTTTGTGGGGAATGATTATGGCGATATCCGGTACTATGAGAACACAGGTTCTAGCAGTAGTCCTAGCTTTGCTGCCCCCCTTACCAACCCCTTCGGACTCTCCTATCTGATAGCCTCTGCCGCCCCCACCTTCGCTGATATTGATGGAGATGGAGACCTCGATGCTTTTGTGGGGAATTATGAGGGCAATACCCTGTACTATGAGAACATAGGTTCTAGCAGTAGCCCTAGCTTTGCTGACTTCTCTTTCAACCCCTTCGGACTCTCCAATGTGACATCGTATGCCTCCCCCACCTTCGCTGATATTGATGGAGATGGAGACCTAGATGCTTTTGTGGGAAATTATTATGGCGATACCCACTACTATCAGAACATAGGTTCTAGCACTAGCCCTAGCTTTGCTGCCCCCCTTACCAACCCTTTTGGACTCTCCTATAGGGGATCTTATGCCTCCCCCACCCTAGCTGATGTTGATGGAGATGGAGACTTCGATGTTTTTGTGGGGAATAATCAGGGCGAGATCCTGTACTATCAGAACACAGGTTCTAGCAGTAGCCCTAGCTTTACTGCCTCCGTGACCAACCCCTTCGGACTCTCCAATGTGGGAACTTCTGCAACACCCACCTTCGCTGATCTTGATGGAGATGGAGACCTCGATGCTTTTGTGGGGAATCTTGATGGCGATATCCTGTACTTCGAGAATGCTCCTGTTATTGCTAACCAACCCCCTGTAGCGGTTGATGACAGTGCTATTACTAATGAAGATACGGCGCTTACGGGTAACGTTTTAAGTAACGACAGCGATCCCGATGCCGCCGACACCTTGACAATCGTCGCTGTTAATGGTGTTTCGGGCAGTGTTGGGACTCAAATTACCCTGACCTCGGGTGCCCTCTTAACCCTCAACGCTGACGGGTCTTATAGTTACGACCCCAACGCTCAATTTGAATCCCTCAATACCGGTGAAACGGCACAAGATAGCTTTATTTACACGGTTTCCGATGGGACAGCTACTCAGACAGCTACGGTTACGGTCACTGTTGAGGGAGTAACCGACAATACGGCGGCTCCACCCAACTTTTTATCACCCCTTACCAACCCCTTCGGATTCTCCGATGTGGGATATGTTGCCTCGCCAACCTTCGCTGATATTGATGGAGATGGAGACCTCGATGTTTTTGTGGGGAATAACTATGGCGATACCTTCTACTATGAGAACACAGGTTCTAGCAGTAGTCCTAGCTTTGCTGCCCCCGTTACCAACCCCTTTGGACTCGATAATGTGGGATATTCTGCTTCCCCCACTTTCGCTGATCTCGATGGAGATGGGGATCTTGATGCGTTTGTAGGGAATTTTAAGGGCGATACCTTCTACTATGAGAACACAGGTACAGGTTCTAAGAGTAGCCCTAACTTTGTTGCCCCCCTTATCAACCCCTTTGGACTTTCCGATGTGGGAAATGTGGCCTCCCCCACCTTCGCTGATCTTGATGGAGATGGAGACCTCGATGCTTTTGTGGGGAATGGCTATGGCGATACTTTCTACTATGAGAACACAGGTTCTAGCAGTAGCCCTAGCTTTGCTGCCCCCCTTAGCAACCCCTTTGGACTCTCCGATGTGGGATATTTTGCTTCCCTCACCTTCGCTGATCTTGATGGAGATGGAGACCTCGATGCTTTTGTGGGGAATCGTGATGGCGATACTTTCTACTATGAGAACACAGGTTCTAAGAGTAGCCCTAGCTTTGCTGCCCCCCTTACCAACCCCTTCGGACTCGATAATGTGGGAAATGCTGCCTCCCCAACCTTAGCTGATCTCGATGGAGATGGAGATCTCGATGCTTTTGTGGGGAATTATAATGGCGATATCCTGTACTTCGAGAATGCTCCTGTTATTGCTAACCAACCCCCTGTAGCGGTTGATGACAGTGCTACTACCAATGAAGATACGGCGGTTAGCATCGGTGTACTGAGCAATGATACTGATGTTGATGGTAATCCTTTAAGTATCGATAGCTTTACCCAAGGCAATAGCGGCACTGTTACCCTCAACGATAACGGAACCCCAGGGGATACAACCGATGACTTGTTAGTTTACACGCCTAACGCTAACTTCAACGGTACAGACTCTTTCTCCTACACGATTTCTGACGGAAACGGAGGTACTAGCACCGCCACAGTTAATGTTACTGTTAACCCAGTTAATGATGCTCCTGTTGCCGTTAATAACAGCGCTACCACTAATGAAGATGCGGCGGTTAGCATCGGTGTACTGAGCAATGATACTGATGTTGATGGTAATCCTTTAAGTATCGATAGCTTTACCCAAGGCAATAGCGGCACTGTTACCCTCAACGATAACGGAACCCCAGGGGATACAACCGATGACTTGTTAGTTTACACGCCTAACGCTAACTTCAACGGTACAGACTCCTTCACCTACAGGATTTCTGACGGAAACGGAGGTACTAGCACCGCGACAGTTAATGTTACTGTTAACCCAGTTAATGATGCTCCTGTTGCCGTTAATAACAGTGCTACTACCAATGAAGATACGGCGGTTAGCATCGGTGTACTAAGCAATGATACTGATGTAGATGGTAATCCTTTAAGTATCGACAGCTTTACCCAAGGCAATAGCGGCACTGTTACCCTCAACAATAACGGAACCCCAGGAAATACAACCGATGACTTGTTAGTTTACACGCCTAACGCTAACTTCAACGGTACAGACTCCTTCACCTACAGGATTTCTGACGGAAACGGAGGTACTAGCACCGCCACAGTTAATGTTACTGTTAACCCAGTTAATGATGCTCCTGTTGCCGTTAATAACAGTGCTACCACCAATGAAGATACGGCGGTTAGCATCGGTGTACTAAGCAATGATACTGATGTAGAGGGCAATCCTTTAAGTATCGACAGCTTTACCCAAGGCAATAGCGGCACTGTTACCCTCAACAATAACGGAACTCCAGGGGATACAACCGATGACTTGTTAGTTTACACGCCTAACGCTAACTTCAACGGTACAGACTCTTTCTCCTACACGATTTCTGACGGAAACGGAGGTACTAGCACCGCGACAGTTAATGTTACCGTTAACCCAGTTAATGATGCTCCTGTTGCCGTCAATAACAGTGCTACCACTAATGAAGATGCGGCGGTTAGCATCGGTGTACTGAGCAATGATACTGATGTAGAGGGCAATCCTTTAAGTATCGACAGCTTTACCCAAGGCAATAGCGGCAGCGTTACCCTCAACAATAACGGAACCCCAGGAAATACAACCGATGACTTGTTAGTTTACACGCCTAACGCTAACTTCAACGGTACAGACTCCTTCACCTACAGGATTTCTGACGGAAACGGAGGTACTAGCACCGCGACAGTTAATGTTACTGTTAACCCAGTTAATGATGCTCCTGTTGCCGTCAATAACAGTGCTACCACTAATGAAGATACGGCGGTTAGCATCGGTGTACTAAGCAATGATACTGATGTAGAGGGCGATCCTTTAAGTATCGATAGCTTTACCCAAGGCAATAGCGGCACTGTTACCCTCAACAATAACGGAACTCCAGGGGATACAACCGATGACTTGTTAGTTTACACGCCTAACGCTAACTTCAACGGTACAGACTCCTTCTCCTACACCATTTCTGACGGAAACGGAGGTACTAGCACCGCGACAGTTAATGTTACTGTTAACCCAGTTAATGATGCTCCTGTTGCCGTTAATAACAGCGCTACCACTAATGAAGATACGGCGGTTAGCATCAGTGTACTGAGCAATGATACTGATGTTGATGGTAATCCTTTAAGTATCGATAGCTTTACCCAAGGAAATAGCGGCACTGTTACCCTCAACAATAACGGAACCCCAGGGGATACAACCGATGACTTGTTAGTTTACACGCCTAACGCTAACTTCAACGGTACAGACTCCTTCACCTACAGGATTTCTGATGGAAACGGAGGTACTAGCACCGCGACAGTTAATGTTACCGTTAACCCAGTTAATGATGCTCCTGTTGCCGTCAATGACAGCACTACCACTAACCAAAATACTCCTGTTACTATATCTGTGACTAGCCTTTTAGCTAATGATAGCGATGTGGATAGTTCTACATTAAGTATTACAGAGGTTAATAGCCTGGTCGGTGGTACAGCGACTCTCAATGATAACGGTACTCCTGCTAATACCAGCGATGATTTTATCGTCTTTGACCCCGCTAATAGCTTTACAGGGAATGGTACTTTTAGCTATACTCTGAGCGATGGTAGCCTTAGCAGTACCGCTACAGTGACGGTTAATGTAATTCCTGTTACTGGTTTAAACCTTAATGGCGGCAATGAGGATGATACTATCACTGGGGGCGCAGGAGATGATTACATTAACGGAAGCAATGGTAAAGATCTTCTTTACGGTTTAGCGGGTAATGATACCTTAATGGGTGGCAATGGCACTGATACCCTCTATGGCGGTGCCGGCAATGACCTGTTAAGTGGGGATGATAACGATTCTACAGGTAGTGGTAAAGATATCCTCTATGGAGGAGTCGGCAATGATACCCTTAATGGAGGCAATGGAGCAGATGATCTAACCGGAGGTCAGGGGAATGATCTTCTCATAGGAGGTAATGGTGCTGATAACTTCATCTTTAGCATCGGTGATGGTACAGATACTATTACTGACTTCCAAGATGGGATAGATAAAATAGGTCTGTCCGGGGGTTTAAGCTTTGGACAATTGACCATTACTGCTAGTGGTAGCAATACCCTAGTTAAGTTTGGTAGTGAAACCTTGGCTTCTCTGACTGGAATTAATTCTAGTCTCATTACCTCGGCGGATTTTGTGGTAATTTAGCCTGATTCGAGGTTTTAAGGACTTACGCACAAATCCGCACTTAAGACACTATCTATGCTATGGCTGGATGCGTCTGTGGGACACTTCCTACAAGTAGAGTTACTGCGTAAGTCCTAGTTGGGATTAATAGTGGGCGTTTTTCAGTCTTTCCAGGTTTATCTATCCATACCCTTCGAGTGGGTTGGCACATACCTGTAAGTTTTAAACGCCCTGCCAGTTCTAGTCGTTCGTTTGGGGTTAAGGATTTGACTCCATCGACCCCACCCGTCCGTTTTCCCTGATTCTTTTGTGTCACCCGAGGTACCGCTAACAGCTTGGCGTAGTACGAGTTAAGGAGTGTTTTCTGGAGTTGGCGAATTCGCTCGATATTGCCTTGACGTGATGCACTGTATATTCTCGTTTGAAGCTTCCAAACAGTTTTTTCAACAATTTTCCAATTGATAGATTTCCATTATTCTATTATTGGTTGCTTGTTGCTTTTAGCTGTTTTCATGGGAGCATCCCATTTTTGCACTCTAACTTTTTTTAGGCGGCTGAAACCTTTGCAGTAGTTGGCTTTTAGTTAGGTTTTTACAAAAATGTGATGCTCCCCTTATAATGCCGAGCTATACCTTGAAGAAGCGATCAATAGCATTCTAAAACAGTCCTTTAGCCGTTGGGAAATGATTATTGTCAATGATGGTTTAACTGACAAGACTAAAACTATTATTAAAGATTATATACTTAAAGGTCCAAGAATCAAATTGATTGAGTAAGAAAATCAGGGTTCAGCATTAGCAAAACGCACTGGGTTTATGCACTCTCAAGGAAAATACATTTATTTTTTAGATGCCGATGCTCGGAGTAAACCAAATACTTTGATTATACTTAGCTCTAGAGAAAAGGACGGAAGCTGTTGCTTCTTATGGAAAAATGCTAGAATTTGATAGGCAAAATAATGTGAGCTTTGAACCGGATTCAATTGTGGATGATCTGATCCCTATTGATCTGTTCCCTCGCATTATCGAACGGGGAATTTTTTGTATGGGAGGAGTTTGTATTAGGCGTAAATTTTTAAATGAAGCAGATTTTGTAACTCATTTGAATATTGGTGAAGATTGGTTATTATGGTGTCGTCTGACTGCTAAAGGCCCCTTTATATTTATCGGAGAAGATCCCATTATTGAAATTCGTCGTCATCATACAAATAAAACCCAACTGCCGATTTCTAAACTGGTAAAAAACTGGAACAAGTCTAGAGAAATATTTTTTTTAGATCCAGTGATTAAGCGAAAGTTACCATCGGATTTAGCCGCTAAACATTACCAAGCCAATAAATTTTATACCTACTATGATGTAACTAAATTATGTTGGCGGTTAAAAGCCTACGATTTCATGATTATTTATCTAATGAAATCCCTAATAACTGCTCTAGAAAACACCTTATCATTTTTTCATATTTTCAGAATATTTATGAAGGAAGCAAAAAGATATTTACGTTAGTTTATTTTCTCATTTTATCAGCTTTTTTAAAAATATAGTTTTGTAAAAAAAAATTAAAATTAGTGAAAAATGCTACAATTAATTAAAACCATTAAAATTATAAATCCCTTAATACAGCTTTATCCTTGGGGAATTCCATTAATTATAATTTTAGGAATTTTCGCTTCTCTAGCTGAGGGTATAGGAATTAGTTTACTTATTCCTTTTTTGTATTTATTATCCGGGAATTATTCAAAAATAAATAACGTCTTTTTTAAAAATGTTGAGCAATACTTAATTAATTTTAAACCAGAACAAAAAATCTTATTATTAATATTATGTATTTTAGTAGCAATTTTAATTAAAGTTATTTTATCCTATCTTTATACGCTACTTTGTTACTGGTTGCAAGATTATACTCTTCATCAGTTACGTATAGCAGTATTTGAAAAATTAATAACGGTCAGTCAGAGCTTTTGGGATATCAATAAAAGTGGTGAACTTTTAAACTTAATTACTCAAGAAACTTTCTCTGCAAGCCAAGCATTAACTTATTTAATTTGGCTAATTATAAATTTATGTATGTTGGTTATTTTTAGTTTATTTCTATTATTTATATCGTGGAAATTAACTTTATTAGTGATATTGGTATTTGGGTTAATTTCTGGATTAATTCGTACTCTGACCCTCAAAATAAAAGCGTTGGCACGAGAATTCCAACAAGCCAATCGTTACTTAAGTAACTTAACCTTAGAAACCTTTACTGGAATTAAAACTATACGAGTATTTGGAAGAGAGAACTACGAACAAAACCGTTATTTTCAAGCTTCTAAACAATGCCGAGATAAGTCTATAAAACTACGTATCCAATCTGTAGTGATTGAACCTTTTACTGAAGGATTATCGGTAGCGACACTGGTATTTATAATGCTAATTGCCTTCTATGCTCAGATTAGTTTACCTATACTTATCACTTTTATTTTTATGCTTTATCGCTTACAACCGCAAGTGCAAAAATTAAATTATAACTTAACTCAAGTCATTGCTTTAAGTCCTTATGTTAAATCCGTATTTTCCTTACTTGAACGAGATAAAAAACCTTATATAGTATCAGGAAATATTGATTTTAAAAACTTAAAAAAAGGCATGACTTTTAAAGCTGTTAATTTTTCTTATCCTACTCAAAATAAATTAGCTCTAGAAAACATTTCTCTATTTATAGCTCAAGGTAAAATGACGGCTTTAGTTGGCTATTCAGGTTCAGGTAAATCAACTATAATTAATTTAATTTTTCGCTTTTATGATGTGACATCAGGAGAAATTTATATCGATGATTATCCGCTCAAACAACTTAATTTAGCTGTATGGCGCAGTCATATTTCTCTAGTGAGTCAAGATGTGCATATTTTTAGCGCTACAGTTAAAGAAAATATTGCTTATGGTTGTCCAGAGGCAACCGAAGAAGAAATTATAGGAGCAGCTAAACAAGCTCATGCTCATGAATTTATCTGTGAACTTTCTGAAGGATATAATACATTTGTAGGAGATAGAGGCATCAAACTTTCTGGAGGACAAAGACAACGTATTTCAATTGCTCGTGCAATTTTGTGTAATCCTGAAATTTTAATTTTGGATGAAGCAACAAATGCTCTTGATACTATTTCAGAAAAATTAATTCAAGAAGCAATTAGTCTTCTCAGTCAAAATCGAACTGTGATTGTCATCGCTCATCGTTTATCAACAATTGAAAAAGCAGATCAAATTCTTGTAATGGATGGAGGCAGGCTTGTAGAACAGGGTAGTTTTCGAGATTTATTGAACAATAATTCTTTATTTACTAAGCTTTATCAGTTACAATACGGTAATGTAGAACGTTAGAATACTTTAAAGAAAAATAAAAATGAATAAAAAATTAATTATTGAGTTAGGAACTGGCCGCTGTAGCTCGCTTTCATTATGTTATTTTTTGAATAACCAACCTGGAATTAAACTTCTCTATGAAGGAACGATTGATTACAAACCTCATCCTTTAAAGTGGTATAATGAGCATGAAAATATTTTGAAATGGATAAATAATCTAGATACACTATCAGATTCATCCCAATATTTTGAGGATATAGGTATGTATTTTCTTCCTTATGTTTCTTTTTTAACCCACATTCCGCACTTCAAAAAGTAGCATAAAAAGCTACAAGTTGTTTCCCCAAGGATGGCAGTAAAAATACTTAGGAAAAAGAAAGGGGAAAAAGTGAGATAATAAAAACCGAGCAAATTTATTAAAGGCGCAAAAATTGTCGACAATTCCTGAAATAAAAGTAAAAAATATAGATCACTTAAGTATAGTAAGTACCTGGACATAAATAAAGTTCACTATGTTAATTTTTCTTAAGGTCAAAATTTTTAGCGGCTTAAAATTAAAAAATCAAGCATTTTTACTTGTTTTTTTCTTGAACAAGAATGATAATCATTTTCATTAAAGTTTATTTTTGTGGTTCTTCTAGGGGTGAAGAGGTAATAAGTGGAAAATTGAACACGATGTAAAGTTTTGTTACAACCATGTATATACAAGACTTGCCATGTATATACTTAAAAGAGGAAAAATAAATATTATCCACAAATGAATCAATACTCAGGAACCGGCGAAAATAGAAGGTTCGTGCAACCAGGGGCAACTAATTTTTTGTATTGTGAACGCGCAGTGCCCCTTCGGGATGGGGTAAAACTAGCGAAGCTGTTACCAAGTGCAATGTAGCTCAAAAGTCTTGATATATAAAGGTTTCAGACTTTTCTTTTTAACCTAATCCCAAAGCCCCTCAAATCTCGCTGATGATAGCTGTGTGTAACGCACTGTGTTCTGAATATTGGCATGGCCAAGGTAATCCTGAATTATTCTAGTATCTACGCCCTTATTCGCCAGATAATACCCACAAGCGTGACGAAGTAAATGGGCATGAACTGTAAACTCAAAACCCGCCAGAATTCCGGCTTGATGCACAATATGGCTAATCGTCCTTTCAGTTAAAGGAGTGCGACGATTTCCTGTAAAGACAAACGGAGAAGGAGCGTAGTCTCTGCGAAGTTTTTTTAAGGCTCTCATTTCATCCCCACCTATAGGATGACGACCCGAACGAGAACCTTTAACTCGCCGGATATAAATAGTTCCTTCGGCTAAATCGACATCAGACCATCTTATGTGTGCCGCTTCAGTTCGGCGAAGTCCATGACGATAAAGCATTAAAATTAAAGTAGCATTACGATAGGCATACCACCCGCCTTTTTTCTTCACTGCCTCAATTAACTGACTAACTTCATTGGGTGTAAGATGGTCTCTAGTAATTTTGCAGCTTTCAGTGGTCGGTGTGTTCTGTGAGTTCATAGCCAGCCTCCTGTTAAAGCCTGACCCTATCTCTATTTTAATTATCAGCGAGCTATTGATATTCAGGTTAATTTTGCAGCAAGTAGTTAGATGCTGCAAAAAAAAGAGATAATGGGGCGCACCATCTTAATAACCGAGTAGATGAAACGAATCTGGCAGCCCGAAGAATTAATTGAACACTGGACACTTTTACCTTCTGAGGAAACCCTTGTTAAGAGAAAAACCGCTTCTCATCGTTTGGGATTAGCTTTACTATTGAAATTTTACCAGTATGAAGGTCAATTCCCCGCTAATAAAGGAGATATTCCAACTCAAGCAATTCGCTACGTCGCCGAACAGCTAAAACTTGACCCCAATCGGTTCGACAAATACGATTTCAACGGACGTACCGTCAAAGCGCATCGGGTGGCCATTCGGGATTTTTTGGGCTTTCGGGTTCTTCTAGACTTATTATGCTAAAATGTTAGTAAATATACTTAAAGTATAAATCAAATGAAACGGCAACTTACCAAAATTCTTGATTTACCAGGAGTTTTAGTTAAAGAACAAAAAACTTGTGAAAATACTTTGATTTTAGAGGTAGAGCTTCAAGATAAAGCAGCCCGTTGTCCTAATTGTTGTAAAATAAGTCACCGCCTTCATCAAAACCATTATTTTTTAGTTAAAGATATACCTTGGGGAGAAAAAGAAATTATTTTAAAAGTAAATCGACGACAGTTTAAATGTAATAATTGTCAAAAACCTTTTAGTGAACAGTTAGAATTTGTTGGCTCTCGAAAAAAATATACTCACAGATACGCAAAATTTATTACTGAACAAGTTGTTAATAGCGACCTTTTAAGTGGGGAGCATCCCATTTTTGTAAGTGCATAGCTCTTTCGTCACGATAGGTAAGGGTTTTGGCGACCATAAAATGGTTAAAGTGCAAAAATGGGATGCTCCCTTTAAGTGTAGCTCAAAGAAATAATTTAACCGAAGCTGAAGTTGAATCAATGATTAATCAAATTAGTCAAATAGTTTTGCCAATAAATTTAAAATCTTTAAAAAAGCTAGGAATTGATGAAATCAGTTTAGTTAAAGGGCAAGGAAAGTTTGTTATTGTTTTAGTTGATTTAGAAAAAGGAAAATTAATAGGTTTAATTAAAGATAGAAAAGCTAAAAATTTAGAAAATTATTTAAAAAACTGGGGAAATGAAATTTTAGAACAGATAGAATAAGTTAGTATAGATTTGTGTAAAATGTATAAAAATGTAGTAAAAAAAATCTGTCCTAATGCTGTGGTAACAGCAGATAGATTTCACCTAACGAAACTATTACATGAAGAACTAAATCAAGGTCGAATTGATCAAAAAAAAACGGCTGAATCTTTAGATATTAAGCAGCGAAAGCAGATATTTGCAGCAATAAAAGGAGGAAAATATGTTTTGCTTAAAAGAGAAAGCAAGTTAAAAGATAAACAAAAAATAAAGTTGTATCAAATGAAAGAAGCTTCTCCTCTTATAGAAATAATGCACAATTTAAAAGAAGAGTTTACCTATATTTTTGAAAAAAGTCAAAATTTGGGGGAAGGAACTTTAAATCTGGCAGAATGGATGCTCAAAGCTCAAAAATATTTCCCAAAAACTGTCCGAACTATGAAAAATTGGTTTGCTGAAATAGTTGGTTACTTTGAGCATAAAACAACTAATGGCGTAGTCGAAGGAATTAATAATAGATTAAAGGTTTTAAAGCGTTGCGGATTGGGATTTAAAAATTTTGATAACTATCAAAAAAGAGCTTTATTATTCTGGCATTTAGCTGATAGTTTAGCATAATAAGTCTAGAAGAACCCGAAAAATTAACTCTAACCGGAACGGGCAACCTTGAGGCCATAGGAAATAGTCTTGATAACACCCTCACGGGCAATAGTGGTAATAACACCTTAACGGGAAATGAAGGTAATGATAGCCTTGATGGAAAAGCGGGTAGCGATACTCTCGTTGGAGGGTTAGGGAATGATCTTTACACCGTCGATAATATCAACGATGTCATTACTGAAAATAGCGATGAAGGAATTGATAGCGTTAACGCTTCGGTTAGCTTTACCCTTGCAGATAATGTAGAAAATCTTACCCTCACTGGTAGTAGTAACCTCAACGGAACCGGCAACAGTCTTAATAATACTTTGACCGGTAACACTGGGGCTAATATTTTATCGGCAGGAGACGGTAACGATAGCATTAATGGCGGTAGCGGTGACGACACCCTCTACGGAGAGGAAGGAAATGATACTTTAATCGGTGGTGCGGGTAATGATGTGTTCGATGGGGGAAACGGCGATGATAAACTTACCGGTGGGGCGGGTGCTGACTCCCTTAAAGGAGGAGAAGGCGTTAATACTTTCATCATTAATCCTTTAAGTGATTCCTTATTGGCTAATTTTGACCGTATCAGCGATCTTAAGATTGGTGTGGACTTCATTGATGGTTCTAGTGCTGTAGGAGCGGCATCAGTGATAAAATTAGGAAAAGTTACAGAGTTAAGTGAAGTGTCCATCGCATCAGTTCTCAATTCCACTAACTTCGTTAAAAACGGAGCCACTACTTTTACTTTTGTCGAAGGAACGACTACACGCACTTTCCTTGCTCTTAATAATGGTACAGCCGGCTTTAGTGCCAGCACTGATGCAATTATTGAGATTACAGGTTACACGGGTGACTTAACTAATTTAGCTATTATTTAGCTACAGTCTGAACTTCTTTGACTATTTGAACAATATAAAGTTTTTTAAACTTTGTCGGACTTTTCTAGAGCTAACTCCCAAGAAATTTCCGCGACAAGTCTCTTAAATTCAGCTTTGGTCAACCAATATCTGCTATAAATATCGGCTCTCAATAGCAATTGATCAAAAACCGATTTTTGTTGTAAACAGTCCTTGATCGCCATTCTGGCTTCTTGATGACGTTCAGCTTTCAACTGAGCTATTTTTTGTTGCCGAGTTAATTTGTCCATAATCAAAAAACAACAATGAACTTAGACTTGACAATTATAACAATTATTTCTGATTTCAGGACAGTTATTGCTCTTATTGACATTAAACAACTCAAAAATTTAACTCACCCCCTAAACCGAGCCAAAGTATTGACTAATCCTAAAAGCTTTACTTGATAAGGATTTAACGATTTCAACAAGGATGCTTGTTAAACTGTTGTTGAAGACTTGTTGAAAAGATGTTGAATAACTGTTGAATAAGCTGAAATGTATATATATAAACAGTTTTAACAATTAATTAAACCCATTTAGATACACCCTGTAGAGGGGGGGTGTTCGCCGACCTCTTCACAGAACTTAACAATGAAGTTAATGAGAATAACTTTTATTTAAGGACAAATAGTCGCTCTTTAACAGTAATCCTCAAGTCCCAACCAGTTTGTCGAACGGGTAAGGCTTTTTTAGCTCCCTAAACACACCTTATTTTTAATAGAAATGCTCCTTGAGGAGCCGATAAATATGAGCGTCATTTATCTACTGGTTAAATCTAAATTGAATGATCTTAAAAACCGCTAAAGTGACGATTTTTAAGCATCCTGAAAGGGGCTTGTCATAATTTAAGATAACAAACCTACATACTTTTTCCACCACAGTTACTAGCTCAATAACGATGGTGTTTAAAATTGATTTTTAAGGGGTTTTGATGCCGTAGTTAGAGAGAGTTTAACCCCCCTCATTATCTTCAATTACAGTTGCCCGTAGATAACGCTCATGAACCCAAGTATTAGCGGCATCATTTAATAAATAAACCCATTCAAAAACTTTAAACGCTCGATTAACAATTGTCCTTCCTTTTTGTGTTAAATCATAAGTCGGAATGTAACGCTCCACTTGTTGACCAATTTCAAACAAAGGAGCGGGTTTAGATGGTTGGTTTTCTACTGTCTGGTTATCATCTAATTCATTTAAATCAGTTACTTCAACTTGATTGTTAGGAGCCTCCTCAGATAAATTAGCCACATCCGATGCCGCATTACCGTTATCAGTTGTGCCAGCGCTGCTGGTAATATTTGGTTCTGATTGAGAAACGGTTATTGTCTCAGTATTAGAGAGTGATTCGGTTGGAGGCGGAGTATCCGGTACCGGCGGCGGTTGGCCTCCACCATCGTCATCATCATCCCCAGTAGTTGGCAAACAGTACATCCAACGCCTGGGGTTGACCAGTGAGCGCTGTTTAGTAATTAGTTGCCGGTCTTCTAAGCGATCTAATACGGTATAAAGCGATCGCCCGATATTCAGATAGGAGTCAATTTCGCTGTAATCTAGCCCATGCGGCGCAAACCGAGCCAGTAAATCCAGCACACGCTGACCTTGAGTTCTCTTTTCTCCATTTTCGTCACCGAATTCGCCAACATAATCAAATATGGTGCTAGATGCCCATAAATCCTTGGGATTAAGCTTGAGTATATGGCAAACCGCTTGACCTTCACGCGGCTTAACTCTTAACCAACGACGAGGATCTTGTTCGTCATCAGGGTTAACGGCTTTGAGTTGCAAAACTCCCCAAGTAGCGGCTACAATTCTCGCACTCCCTGAAACTTGGTTGATTCCCTTAGCATCAGGACATTTGTTCTCATGATGAATTAAGATCCCTGACGCGCCATAACTACCGATTAAGTTTTTCAAATGATAAATCGAACGAGCAAACTCTGGGTCTTTTTCCGATACTCCTAAATTATCGGTAATGCTAGTCAATGAATCAATAATTACCAACACCGGTTGATGCTCTCCCAGTGCCTTATCTAAAGGCGATAAGTCATTAATATCCAGCTTGGTTATGATTCTTAGATCATTACGGTTAGCCAGCAGATCAAAACCCTTAGCTCTTAGCCGCCTCTTAGTCGAGTTACCAGACTCATCCGAGGTGACTAACAAGACTTTACCTTTGACTCCTGGTTGCTCCCCCAGAACTCGTTCACCTGTTAACACGCCGTAGGCTATGTCAGTCGCCAAGAGAGTTTTACCGGTTTTGGCTAGAGCGGCTAATAACACCGTTTCCCCTACAGGCAAAATACCAGGAACGAGCCACTGCAAGCCCACTGTACCACTATTTAAAAACTCGTCGAAACTAAAATCTGATTGAGCCATTGTTTCTAACTCTTTTTGGGTCTGTTGGACTAAATAATTTAAATCAGCTTTAGAAAGACGATAATGGCTGCAAATGTGACTTTTAAGCAACATTTTCTCATAAGGGTCTAGAGTCTGGACATAAGCCAAAATCTCCAGCTTCAGCCTGGCTTTCTGGGTTTCTCCCCGAAGTTCCTTTTTAGCGGCTTGGACAAAGTTGTTCTCCCATTGATAGGGATTAATCTTTAGCTCCGAGCGTAGGTGTTCTAGCTTGGCGTTCTGTTGAAGTTCGGATAAATCAGGGATTTTGAGGATTTGCTTTATTTGAGCGATCGCTCTAGATAATAGTGATTTATCCCCTGAAGCGATGGTAAGAGATTGGGCTTGATGGATGATCAGTTCGGCGATTTGAGCGGGAGAATAATTAGGGTCTTCTACCCATTCGGTTATTTTGTAACTGAGGGATTGAAGCTCACGTTTTTCCCAGTGTTTTCTGACAATGTTCCGAGCATAGCTATCTATGTTAGCTGCTGATACGGTACGTTCAATTAAGGTAGCCAGCCGAGAAATTCCGCCAATTTGCTCTAGAACACCTTTTTCTTCCAAGTGATGGCTCACTGTCATCAAATCGGTAGGCAGTCCAGAACGGTACAATTCTAAAGCGGTTTGGTAAATAGTGGCGTGACTACGAACATAAAAGTGTTCGGGGGATAGGATATTTTCGACTTTGGCGATCGCCCTAGAGTCAAATAAAATGCCACCTAAGATGAGTTCTTCGGCTTCAGGATTGGCTAAAAATTTGGGTTCTGTTGGTTTATTTGCTACGGTCATAGTTTTCCAGACAGATGTATTAGCTGGAGTTCCCAATCTTACTGGCAGAATTTGGCTGACTACGAGACAATAATATAAGTGAAAAGTAGAATTGAAGCTTGGTGTTCGCCTCCAAGAAGGCTATCGAAAAGCCAAATCTGAAGTAAAGCAAAGGGGGCAGCCAGGTTTTTTAAAACTGATGCGTCACCATCAGTTAAGTTCTGTAAATCGGATCATTGTTTTTCAAGAGGTTAGTTTCAGCAGAGTTCTCAGATGAGTATTTAAGGAAGACTCCGCTCACTTTAATGAATTTTGGTGCGAGTTTCTCGTACCGCTTCCTCCAATTGTTCAAAAGTGCATTGGTACAGGCGCAATAATTCAGAAATTTTTGTCACGCCTAAAGATGGCTCAGTTTTTCCACTTTCCCAATTTCTGATGGTAGAGTGAGCTACTCCAAGCTTAAAGGCGGCTTCTTCAGCACTCAAGCCAGCCTTTTCTCGCAGTTCTTTCATATCCATACGGGTTGCTGTTAAAAACATAGACTAACCTCATTAGACTACTAGATTACTATGTCCAGATTAGCACAATCTATTAGTCTAATTCATTGATAAGTCCAACCTATTGATATCCCCCCTCTCTTTTGTTAATTAAATGGTCTAATGTATTGCTTTGTCCATTTTATTAGACTAATATATTAATAGGAAGACAAAGTTTAACACTTTGTTCTCCTCATCCCATCAGGGATGTCCCATACGGTTCGTCTGTGTACATACGACTAACAAAAACAAAAAAGGGCAGTCCTAATCCTAGGACTCCCTTCTTAAAAATCTTATTTAATTTCTTCATCAATCATGGCACAAACAACATACCTTACGCAAACGATCGCGGTTGCAGGTATCCCCCGCATAGAATACCGCACAGAGCAACCAATCCAGACACAAATCTGCATTTGCTTCACCCCGACTTACGAAGACGACGACTATGCGTATTCCGAACCAAAGTTCGTATGGGGACAAAAAGTAGCGATCGCGGATGAATACGAAAAAGGGATCGCTGCTGGATTAGCGTCGTCCGTGAATTTATACCGTATCAGGGGGATACAACTGGTTGAGCCAACCATCAAAGTCAGAGGTAATGAGCGTTTAAGTGACGAACCCTACTGGCTCTATGGAATTGTAGCTCGCCACTGCAAGCATGAACTGCGCTGGTTCACGGAAGAGGAATTGCTGCACCAAAGTGAGTTAGAAGCCGAAATCGAGCCATTTTAGAAATCCCTGGGGGAGAGGGGACAATACCCCCCTCTTTCACCAACCAATGTCTTGAATAATACAATTATTGCTACGCAACAGGAATTCAAATGAAAAATAGCCTAGCATCCCATATTGCCCCAATATCCCAAGAATACGCTTTACTCTATTGCCAATACGGCCCAGAAAAAGGCAATCGTGACTGGAAACAGCTTTTAGAAAAGGGGGGAGTAAAAGCGCTCGATATTCAAATAGCTCGAAAGGTAATGGAAATACCGAACAAGCAGCATCTATCAAGAGGAATTATTTACTACGGCTCACCTTATTGTCAAACATTGGAAACTGAAGTTCAAAAACTTGAATACGTCAATAGGATTTTAGAGCGGGTGCAGTACCAACCTTCTCTGACAGATTTCGTCGAAAAAATGCTCACTACCCATCTTAATTATGCCGAGCTTGTTGTAGTGGCATCGGCTACAAAAATGGCCTGTATTAAAGGAATTGCTTGGTATCTAGCCAGTGGTTTCTGGCTTTTGGGGTAATTTCCCCGAAATATCCCTAACAAATCCTCACACAGCCATAGAGACTATTCATAGATTTTCAACTTTCTGAGAAATGAACCCATGAGCAACCGACGAAGAATCCCATTATTTCAGGTACGGCTCGAACACTATCTTCTAGTCAATGCCAGCAACCGTTACTGGGATGGAAGTAACTGGACATCTCAGAAGTACAAAGCCAGACATTACCCAACCTTAACGGCAGCCCAATCTGCACAGCGCCAATTACGACGGCTGAACCGTATTTTTTTAAAATCCTCTACAACAACAATCGAGGCAGTGTTATGACGACTAACTCACCAATTCCTGAACAAGATTCCGTTTTGGTCATTGAGCCTAATTTAATTCGAGGAAACAAGAACGGTATTTTAGATCTGTTGATCGTTCTTGCCAGTGCTTTATCGGGCGGTGGCGGTACCGGAGAATTTTTAGCGCCTTCGGGTGATGCCTTTGATGTAAATGTACGTTGGTGTACCACTTTTGAACAGCTAGAAGGCGACGCAGTAACTCTCCCTATTCCCGAAGTCGATCAAGAATTAGAAGCTATTTTGAGGCAGTTAATTAATAAGCATTCTTTAATGGGAATTCTGACAACTTTAAAGCATATCGGCGATCAAGCCCATAAAAACGATCCTGATAACGATTGGAAGAAGGACGCGGATGCTTTATCAGTAGCCATAGAGAGGATAGAAAACTAATGAATAATTCAACTTGTAAGAATTTAAATGAACCGGATATTGATGTGATTGCGGTTTGGTCGGGTCATGGATACCCAGACCGTCCAAATGCTCTTTATGAATCAACAGCGCGAGTAAGAATCTGGAAGAAAAAAAGCCCATTAATCGTAGTGTTCTCAGATTTAGATGCTGAAGATAGCGGAACGTCAATTACCAACTGTTCGGAGAATCTAGCCACATTGGTGAAGCTGCACTATCAACTAACTGAACCGATTATTTGGCTAGAACATTACAATCGGCACAAACATTCAGAGCTTGAAAGGAAATTCCACAGGCTGAGTGAAAGTATAAGCCAAGTGCTTTACTGTACCAAAAATGGTTACTATTTTCATTCGCGTTGGAAGCACTCGGATTTAGATGAAGCGAGAAAATTAATTGGCCATTCTTTATCAATGGATGGCCAATTCGATCTGCCTGTTGTGCGGCTAACTACGCCTTATGAACAGAAACAGAAAGATGCGCGAAACGGGGAGAAAGGATGCTCTGGCTGGAGTTAGTCAGCCCATCGGGGCAACAAAAGCTTATCAACAAGGCTATCAATACGGACTGAGTGCCGGCATAAGTATTAATTAACAATTTTACCCTTTATTCGAGACAAACCATGAAAATCATCACATCAGAAACGGGAAAAACATCAGTTTTACTGCCAACGCAGCTAACCCAACTGTACACGAGGCTGGATGGGGGAGCGATTGTCAACAAACAATTTGATGCTGATTTGGGAGAAGCCTACCGTTCGGGGGAATTTGACAAGCACATTGTGGCGACTAAAGCGGATTTAGTCTTAATTAATCCGTCACGCCCCAATTATTCTCCTGTTCGTCCCTTAACTCTGGGAGATTTTTATAAAGGTGAACTGTTTCGGGAAATTTTTGCCATCCCCGTATCTGGCTGGATTTTAAAGGATAAGCAGTTCGTCGAAAAACCCAGGCGCGATCCTAATCGCTTGGAAGAAAACGTCTTATGTACATTTCTCTTGAGGGGCAGAAGTCTTGATGAATACGCAAAAATGGTGACACCGTTTGAAGTCTCGCTGTTTCAAGAATATATTGCCCGTGTCAAAGAACTAAAAGCTGACTATCCCTCCATAGAATCCTACGTAGCGGCTAAAGCCAATACTATATACAGCGAGAAAATTTTCACTTTCGAGTTCACCTACACGACCAAGGGAGTCAAGGCGCACTGGTATTTGACTTGGAGCTACCGCGACCCCATAAACGATACAGAAAAAGAATTACTCGAAATTGGGCACTCTATCTCTACTGATCCCGAAATTTGCTCCTATTACCTCGTCAATCCTGTAGCCGAGAAAGGCTATTTAAAAGCTATCTCTAATGAAGCGGCTACGCCATCAGTTCCCGGACTGCGCCCAGGACTAGCCGCTAATTCTTTACCGGCCACCACTACTAAGTAACCGATTACAGCAGTAGGAGTTTTTCTCCTACTGCTATTACACTAACCGATTAGGAGACACAAGCGATGAAGGATAAGAAACCATACATCCACCCGGACGGGTCTATATTGCCCTCTGTCAATCAAATCCTAGACGCTACTGATGAAATCCCATCCAAGACTTTAACGCCGTCAGGAGAGAAAAAAAGGCAGGAGCGTATGGACAGGGGTAGTCGCTGTCATGCGGCGATAGCGGATTTATTAACAGGAGTCACGCCGCACATCGATGAAGTAATTTTACCCTGGTGGGCCAGTATCAGTGGTTTTGTTGGGGCTGTAGTCCAAGGGGAAGCCAAAATACTACTCAGTGAAAAGCCTCTTGTTCATCCGGTTTTACGTTACGGCGGGACTCCTGACCTGATTCTTCAATGGTCATCTAAATCTACGGCTCTAATTGACTTAAAATCTACCGAGGGGTCATGGAGCTACGATAAAGAAACGAAAACCCGCAGTTATACCCCTTACTGGCACGAATACCGATCCTTTGACCCATCCGAAACCCCGCCAAGATTCTTAACCTGGGATAACGCCAATCCCTATCTCAAACGAGCCTGGATTCAGTCAACCTTTTACAAGATGTTAGCTGAATATCACGATATATCTATTTCTGAGATTTGGATTGTGGTTCTGACAAAGGCTAATTATCAGGTTATCCCTCTGCCTGGGGATTTGTGGCCTCTGTGTTATGGAGAAGCGATCGCGCGATTGAATCAGTTTTATGAAAACAAAACAGTAACAGAAGTGGCTTAAACAAAAGCCATAGCCAAGATTTTCACTTTCTTACTCAATTTTTTCATCTTAGCCATGAATAGTATCACTTTACCCTCTTCAATCCGTGACGAATTCAGCATCAACCCCGATGGCAGTACCCGAACTTCTATTAGAGGGGCTGCTAGATTGGCCGGAGTTGACCATAAAGCATTAACTTATCATTTTACGAGTGGGGAAAAATCTTTGACCAAACTGGGTCAAAAGCTTATGGAACAAGGGTTTATTCCTCGTTCATTTTTTCAAGCTGGAATTCCTTTAAAAGCGATTCACATCATAATTCAACATTATGCTTTTGAAGCTGGCTCAAAATGTAGACAAAAAGCTTTTAACAATTATTATCAACTAAATAACTTACCTATTCCCCATCAAAAATTTGCTTCAAATAAAGTTACCAGAGTAGAAGATTTTTATAGAAATACTTGGGCAGCGAAACTTAATGGACAAATAGAAATTTTTACGACTGCTGGAAAAATTGACATATTAACTTCATCTGAAGTCATAGAAGTCAAAAACTTAAAAAATTGGAAAGCTGCTTATAGAAAATCATTGTAAGAGGCTAAATATTATTGTGACCTTTCCTCAATAATGAAACTGTTTTTAAACTCAAGAAAATCCCAATGCAAACTTCAATAAAATTTTCCCATGAACCTTGACAAATTTAACGAAGCATACTATCCTTTTTACATAGATCTTGGTTACACAATCACAGATATTCCCTCCGTAACCGACTCAGAACTTGAAAAATTATATACCGACCTTGAAGCCGGACTAGAAGCGGCACTAGAAAAAGGTTTTCGTGAAGGAAAAGTTAAATATTTTCTTCTTCTTTCAGGCTACGGTAATCGAATAGCTACCGTTCCCGTAGATACGGATAGCTTTGACCAGGAAGTGCAGGGCGAAATATTTGAGATAGTAAAAAACTATCAGCCACCAGTATTTGATTAAAAGCTTTAACTAACAAGGAATACAGACGATGATAGACGTAGAGACTTGCCTCATAATAGATACGGAGACAACGGGAAATAAAGATAACAATCAAGTTCTCGAAGTGGGTGCGGTATTGTATTCAATCCCTAATCAATGTATGCTCAGTTGTGGCTCCTCGTTAATAGCGGTAGATGCAGATACAATCAATGAAGCTTACTTGATTAACAAAATTGACCCATTAGCCACACAAATTTGTCCCCAACAACAAAATTATTTCCTCAATTGGTTACAAGCTGCTTATGCTTCTGCTGATGTTGTAGTTGCTCATAATGCTAACTTTGATAAAGACGTAGTTAAAAAGTTGACATGGGCACAGAAGTGGGATAAAATCTGGTTATGCAGCCTCAAAGATTTCGAGCTTTTTCCCAAACAATATAACGGCAAAAGAGACTTAATTAGTCTCTCTCAATTTTACGGAATTGGAATCAGTTGCAGCCATAGAGCAATTGATGATTGCCTGTTACTTAAAGAGGTTTTTAACCGAGTCCAAAATTTACCAGAACATTTTCGGATAGCGCAACTGCCATTAGTGGAAGCGATCGCACCGAGAAAAATTGAAGGGTCGGATAATGAAGCTGTCTTGAGTCATGGCTTTAGATGGGATAAAGACACACACGCGCTCGTAAAGAAAGATAGAAGCGAAACCTTCGATTTCCCTGTTATTCCCTATTGTGCAGACCGGAAAAAATTTAAGGCGCTGGTCAGTTTCGACAACAGACAAAAAGCATCAGACTGGGGCTTCAGTTGGAAACCTGAAACAAAAACATGGTGGCGGTTGCTGAACCCATACATGATAGATTTTTTCCCCTTCCCCGTTGCCGAACTGCATCCTGACCCCGAAGCCCAAGACCATTTAATCAATGCGTGAGGAGTGTAGCCCATGAAACCATACCAGCAACCATCGAGCAATCTGCCCCTCGGTCGGAAATTAAAGAAGAAGCTGCCAGTTAAAGTTATTCGCCCTTTTGGTCAATTACTTGAAGAAAACCAAAAACTGTCTCTTCAATTAGAGCGAGAACGTCCCCTAAAAACTTGTCACTCTAATCCGCTTCTTATCAGTCAGTTACAGGCGGAAAATTCAAGACTTAAAAATGAATTATCCTCGTTATTTTGGGGAAAATTAAACCCCTATCAATGACGATTAACTTCCCTAATTTTTGCCTTAATAAACCTTTTCAATAACTAGAGAGAATCCCATGAGTGTCTTACAAAAATCTATCGAACTAACCGAAGAAAATAATCAAGAGATTCTGTCTCATATTGCTAATCTCAAAAAGCAACTGACTGACTTAGAGCAGGAATTCCGAATTAGAGAACAACTTGCTCAAGGACAGAAAACCGCAGAAAGAGAGGCGCAATCATTATTGAACCAAATCCGAAAATTGTTTAAAGATCTCTGCCCCGTTTTTGACCCTGACAGTTTACAAAACTTGGCAACTGAAATACAAGAGATTGCCACTGAGGTAATCAATAATCATTCTGAGTATGCCCAATCTGGCCGGTTCTTAAATCCACAAGGAGAGGACACTGAACCTACAACTGATGCTCAAAATATTCCTTTAATGGTAGAAGCTTTACCACCCCACGACGACGATAGTACAAAGTTAACTCCGACTCAAATACAGACAATTCTACAAAGTGAACCCGAAACCACCGTGAACTTTATCAAGCAACAACTTGAGATTTCAGGGAAAGCCAAGCAGTTGCCGACCATCGCTCAAAAGATCTCAGAAATTGGTCTAACCCACAAACGACTCAGAAACTTGATACAAGCCGCCTTCCTTACAGCTTCACCCCCCATGTTAACGGGTAACGGTGTAGTGGCGGCTTAAAAATTGTCGAGAGAAGAGAGATATTTTATCTCTCTCTTCTCGGAAAAATCCCTAAATTGATTTAATAAAGAGGAAAATCCCGATGACATTTCCAGATTTGCCTGAAAAACAACTTATTAGACCTCAAGAAATTCCCTTGAAGTATTGGAATAAATTAATCGAGGAAATTGAAAAAGACATTTCATACATTCAAGAAAATGGGGCTGAAGACTTTTATGCAGAAAATGGATTTGATTTGGAAATTTCTCCAGATTTAGAAGAAGCTTTTTCCGATATTTATAAAATCCTCGCTCTTTCCCGAGAAGATACAGAATGGCAGGATTATTGCCCTGAATGCAATAGTAATAGAATAATTGTCGGAGAAGGCTCTGCAAAATGTGTTGATTGTGATTGGCAGAGTTTTGAAACCGATCCTCCGCCTTACTACGACATGATTGATACTTTAATTGAAAATCCTCAAACTGAAAACTTTGACTAATAAAAATTTATTTATGTTAAGCGAATCGGACAACAACAGCGACGAACAAATCCTTGAAGCCATTTTATTGCTCCTTGAAAACCTCCCCATTGAACGGGCTAGTCAAAAACTTAAACAAACCCATTTGGGCACAATAATCAATGTCATTCTAAAAAAAAGACAGTCACCCTTAAAAAGCTGAGGTAAAATTGATGAATAACCCAGAATATAACCCCGTTGGATTAGATATTTATTTCCCTTTTCTTGATTTAATTAAAGTCTCAAATTTCGTCTCTCCTTACGGACAAATAGTTATTTCAGGTTTTTCCGATAATTACACTAATATTGTCCTGCGGCTAAAAAATGGCTCAAAAAGAGAAGAAATTAAAAGTCGCTTATTATCTGAGGCTATCGCTGTCTTTAACTTTCCTCATGGCAAGGAAGATAAATTAGCACTCTACAAATTCCAAACAGGAATTGATCTAACTTCATTGTTAAAAAAACTTGAACAAGTCCAAACGGTTGAAGAACTTAAAATCATTTTTGAACAATACCCATCCGAGGATATTGATGAGTGTTGGATGATCTTTGATGACAATACTCTTAAAAGATTAAATTCTTTAGCCCAATATCTCTGACCCCAAAATTCTCGACTTTTATGCCCATTCTCTGGAGTTTCGCTTTCTCCTAGCCTCCTTTTCCTTTTAAAATTCAAATAAGCCACCTTAAGCTACCCGATCATTAATCAATATGAACAGCACCATTCCCGCCTTAGCTAAAGCCCAATACCGAGAAATTAGCAATCTCTATCAAAAAACTCGCCTTTACCAACAACTACTCCAAAAATACAATTACCAAAAAGTTAGAGGTTACACCCCATTAAAGTCTGTGTGTTTGGCCAATACGTTTTTAACAGGTGGCAGTGATAAGATTCTTCCGTCAAATTTTTACGATCCCGACATCTTAAATGATCCTGTTTGGATCACCGCCTTGGCCGGAGCTTATGACTTCCGATACAGAAAATGCCCCCATTTACTGGGTAAATAAAGATTTAATTAAGGCTTTGCTCTCCACCGAATTACCTTTATCTGTTGGCGAACTCAAAATCCCTTTTAGCCGAGCGATGTTCATCCTACCATCCCCATTTAATCCTCACTCCCGACAAACTGCCCCTGGAGTGGCTTTATTTCCGCTATTTACCCAGTGGCTTCCATCAACCATCCATCGAAATATTTGATTCAACAGGGCAAGTTCAATCCCTTCTTGGCACAACCTTGACGGTGGATAAAATCGTTTGGACGACTTCGGTTAAAGGTTTGATTTATAAAGGAATACAGGAGATTACAGAAGGAGAAATCACACGAGGCGAACTCACTATTATCGAATACCATGATTATCTTAATATTCCCCGAGCCGACAAAGAAACCGAGCAACGCTTTTGCTCTATGATTGATGATTTAATCATAAAAATTCTTCTTTATCTACAAATACGGGGTGATAAGATTGATTTATCCGAAGAAAGAGCTTATAGTCCTAAAAATACGAAAAATATCCCCTTAACACCCTCTTGGATTGGCAAAAATTATCAAGCCCCTACTCCGTCAAGTCCCAAGATTTCCCCTTCAAACCATGCCTCTCCTCGCCCTCATTTTAGAAGAGGCCACATGAAAAAGGTTGCTGTCGGGCACCTGCTGACTGAGCGTAAATGGGTGTGGATCGAACCAACATTAGTTAACTGGTCTTGAACAATTAAATTCTCTAGCCCAATACCTCTGGTCGAATAATCCTTAATACTTTATGCCCATTCCCATTAGGGAATGCTCGAACTTTAGAACCCTTACTTAAAGGACAAAAAACCGTTACACGACGGTTGTGGAAACTTCGCCACGCTCAAATATTTATCAAATATTTCGAGCAACAGACTCCAATACCAGCTATTAGTAAAGACCGGCGTTGTCCGGATTGTGTGATTGTTGGTTCAGTAACTTTAACACAACTCCCTTACTGCGAACAACTCTCTGATCTGCCTGAATCTGATGTAATTGCTGAGGGATTTCCACACCTGAGTAAGAAAGAATTTATCAATCAATTCTTTGGAGGGGATGACTCTTTAACAGTCTGGGTTATTCGTTTTAATTTTACCCCTAATGCTTCGCGGTCATTGAATTTTGTTTTGGACAAATAACCCATTTTTTGATACGATTAATAAAGATTATAGCCAAGAAGAAATTAATGAATTTATAGCTGAAATTACTAAGAGTAAAATTTTTTCAGATATGGCCAAACTATCAAAAGAAACCCGCTCAACTTTGAGCCAGCAAAAAGAACAACTGTTAGACCTGATCGACGAAGCCAAATTGCTAGAGTTTCTTCTTCTGGAAAATCGAGGAGAAAATCTTGAAACAACATCAACTTTAGAACAATTGACGGAAATAGCCGAACAAGCTAGAACTCGACTTTCCCAATTATCAACTCTTCATTTACGAGTTGCGGAAGTACAGCCTACTATTCCGGACAATCTGCTAAGGTTGATGAATGAGGCTATTACAAATATTCAAAATCGCATTGCGGCTTTGGAGCGCAGTCTAGAAGAAATAAATTTAGATTGGAGGTTGAAATGACTGGTATGCCGACTTTCCCCGATCCCGAACAAATACAACAAACATTAACTAAAGCGCATCGAAATTGCCAGGAAATGGAATTAGCGGGAATAGAATTAGAGGAAGTTATTGTTCTTCTTGAGCAAGAAATTAGAAGAACACGCAGAAAACATTTAGGAAAAATGTTGGAGCAAGAATCGAGTTAGCGCCTTTTTAAAGACGCGCTCCTCAATAATGTATCGAGCAATTAAAATATGTCGAATAATATAGATCAAGCCGCGCTCTTGAAAGCCTTATTATCTACCCCTCCAATTTATCCAGATTGGTTGGATGTGGGAAAACTCGTCTATTCGACCCAACATAAGGCTCATGGTAGAGTAATCGGTTTTTTAGATCGAATTGTCAATATACAAATCAACGGCAAAACTTATCAGGTAGCATTAAACTCTTTAAGTGCCCCAACAATCGAAATAACGAACACAATTGACCTGAGTATTATCGAAAATCCCACTTACAAACAGATTGCTTCGGAGTGGTCGATGGATTTGAATGCGGTGAAGATAATCCCAGGAAACTCCGCTAACACTTCACCAATTCCCGATAATCTGCATCATGGTTTAAAAAGCGCCTTATTGACCACAGGAATTAAACAATTTTACTCCCATCAACTAGCGGCTTGGAAAGCATTAACAACGGGTAAATCCATCACCCTCACCACCCCGACAGCATCGGGGAAAACGATAGCTTTTACTCCCTACGCCTTTGAGACAGCGTTATCAAAGCAAAAAACCTCTGTACCAATCCTAGTTGTACTTATTATAGACAGCACGGACTCTCAAATGATGCCGAACGAGTTCGGCATCCGAGTCCTCCTCAAAAGGATTTAAAACAATGCCGTCGCTGCTATCGAAAATTATCCGAGCGGCTAACTCAAAAATTAATCGGCGAGAACCGTTTTGAGCCATTAATTACATCATATTCAGCACCGATTTTAAGATTAGAAGCTAATTATGCTCTCACCTCAAAAATATTCGATGAAGCCGAATTATTAAAAAAGGAACTACTTCATGAGTTTGGAGATGCTCAATCCGTACCAGGATTGTTGAACTCAATTAATGAAGTCAATCCCGTCCAAGTAGCACTCCATTCGCTGACTCATTTCTTAGAAAAATCCGTCCCGCTATTGTTCTTGGCATCAGAATTTGATGTTAGCTCAGTGGTCGTCGAGCGGCAATTAGAACCCGAAAAAAAAAGTAATGCTCATCCAATCGTTGGCTATATTTTCGACAGTAATCATGAGGGAAACGGCACGACTGAAGCGATTTTTACCGATTGGGATAACTGTATCACTAAAGCTTATGAATTAGCCAGTAGTTGTGATTGTAATGATTCCGGTTGCCCTAAATGTCTAACCTCTCATGGTTGCCCCGAATTAAATGTTGGTCTGCATAAAACGTTGGGACTTTGGTTAGTAGAACAATTCCTGAAAAAATAGCCAATACTTCCCCTGCGCCACATGGGAGGACGATTAGTAATAAATATAAATTCGATAACTTCAATAATTTGTTAAACTAAAATAAATTAAAGCTTTGGAGTAAAAAAAACATGAATCAGTCTACAAAAAAACACGCACGACGCGGAAGAATTTTTCCAGAAATCCAATGGACACCAGAAGAAAAGGCCAGAAGAAAAGCCGAAAGGGAAGCTTTTCACCAACGTTGTCAAGTAATATTTAATGAAGTCTATACAAAGTTAATTGAAGATCATTACGGTTGGTATATCGCCATTGAACCATTAAGTGGAGAATATTTTATTGATTCAGATAAAGAAACCGCTCATAAAAAAGCGCGTCAGGCACATCCTAATTCAATTCATTGTGTTTTTTGTTTAAACGAAACAGGAGCTTGTGGCACGATATGATTCAAGGCCAATTTGGCGAACAGGGGGAAATATTTTTCACTATTGATTTAATAACCGAAGAAGGGGAATATCTGCCTGTAGATGCCATGTTAGATACGGGTTTCACTGAATATCTGGCTATTAATAAACAGGATCTGCAAGAATTAGCATGGCCATACTTCGATCAAGAAGAACTCTTAACTGCCCAAGGATTAGCCAACTTTGATATCTATAGGGGAAAAATTGTAATTAATGAACAAGATTTTGAAATTCCCGTATTTGCCGGCGACGAGCTTCAAGAAATTTTACTTGGCTCAAAATGGCTCAAGCTATTCAACCTAATAGCCAAGTACAGAGAAGGAGAATTAAAATTAGAATAAAAAAACTTAGAGCCGGTAAAAACATTTAAAAAATCATTTTATGTCTTAAGCATAAACTAACAAATTTTAATCAGCTAGTAGTCCATTATTTTACCCTTAAAACTAAAGAGGAAATTGAAGCTATGTTTAACTTAAGTGATTTAAAACAAACTCGTGTTTATCAAGAAGCATTAGCTGAAGGGGAAGCTAATCTGATTTTACGTCAACTCAACCGTCGTCTTAGTCAAATTCCTCCCGTACAAATTGAACAAATTCGAGGGCTATCAGTGGAACAGTTAGAGAACTTGGGAGAAGCTTTATTGGATTTCAGCAGTGTGGAACATTTGAGGCGGTGGCTGGAAGAAAATTAAGCCTCAATATTTGTACAAACAACTAACATTATTTTAAAAGATTGATTAGAGGCTATTTATAAAGTCAATCTTAAGAAACGAGGCGACGCAACATTATCCTTGTCATAACTGCATAAATAGCGGCTTCACTCATTTCTGATAATTTTTCATAATCTTTACTCAAACGACGATACCAGTTAAACCAGCCGAACGTTCGTTCCACAATCCATCTTTTCGGTAAAACTTTAAATTTTTTGTCTGAACGCTTTATTACTTCTACTCTTGCTTGAATCATCAACCAAATAGCCAGAGCAAATTTATCACCACTATAACCAGCATCTACCCACATTAAAGCCACTTTTTCAAGCAGTTTGGGATTTTCTTCTAATAGTTCCATTACCGCCGTCGCCGCTAAGACTCTTTCTTGACCATGAGCTTCAGCTACAATTACTTTCAAGATTAATCCTAAACTATCAACTAATAATTGCCTTTTTCGGCCTTTGACTTTTTTTCCACCGTCAAAGCCATACACATCCCCCTTTTTTCGGTTGTTTCCACCGATTGGCTGTCTGCTATGATTACACTACTTTGCGGAGATTTCCCTACCTGTTGACGAACCATCTGCCGGAGGGTGTGATTGATTTTTTCCCAAACCCCCTTTTTGACCCATTTGCGATAATAACTATAGACTGTGGAGGGAGGAGGAAAATTTTTGGGTAAATATCTCCATTGGCATCCGGTCTTCAAATGATAATATATCGCATTACAGACTTGTCTAATATCTGTAGTACGCGGATGTCCCCCGGATTTAGCGGCTGGAATAAGTGGGGCAAGCAATTCCCATTCGGCATCAGATAAATCACTTGGATACAAGCAGATCGCTCCTCACTTTTGATTGCGAACAATTACCCAGATTAGATTAATCGTTTTTGGCCTATTTTTTTCTTGTCTTTAGATTTACTTTATAAACACCCTCTAACTGCTACTATTGCACTACCATCTTCATTAACACTAAATTCTGAGTTGCTAAAAGCTAAAATACCTGAGCCAATAGGATTATACGAAGTATTAAATTTCCAATCTAAAATATCATGAATTCCACTTGCTGCTCCTGTACCGGAAGTAAAACCAATAAAGGCATTTTTTTGTCCTAAAACTGTAAGTAAATCAACACTATAAGTTAATAACGGATCAACAGGTCGTTGATTAGTTTGGGCTAAACGGACTTCCAAAATATTTGTACTGCCATTGTAATCTACCCAAGCTCTCCAAACATTACCATTATTCAAACGGGTAGGAATAGGTTGAAGCGCAACTGAATCAATATTTCCATTAAGATTAATCCCAACATGATTGCCGCTATTGTCGTCAATTCCTCCATTATTAAAAGTGTCAAATTCGATTCCCAGACTTTTGTTAATTCCTTCATAACCTATTCCACCACCACCACCACCAACATTATTAGCGATTGTTTGTATGACAAAAACTAATCCATCAGCACCTTGCCCATCAAGATCAGAAACACCTTGAGGATTGCTAATTTGAAACTCGAAGAAAGTGCTAAAAGAAACATCATCTGCTAAAGAAATAGGATTAGTAACAAATGCTCCCCCACTCTGACTAAGGTTATCGGTTAAACGAAGAACGGGGGATATTCCATTGACTCCAGTAGTTAATTTGGCGACCCCATTTAAAGTTAAATTAGGACTGATAACTAATGTTGCTGTATTTTGAGTTCCAATTGTAGCATTACCTGTAGGATTACTTAAGCTAAGATTAACAGTTTCTAAAAACTCAAATTCTGACTCTAAAAAATCATCAGGTATAGTAAGGGTAATGTTTTTGGTGGTTTCACCTGGGGCAAAAGTGATGTTAATGGGAGTATTATCATAATCCCCTGGAGATGTTGCTGTACCATCGGATAAGGAAAGGGTTGCGCCGACTTCTCCATCTGTGCTACCTGTACGATTGACAGTAACTTGTATTGTTCCCCCTTCATCGACAGTGTAGTTAACAACACTAAAATTGATAACAGGTTCTTCAACAATGGTTAAGGTTGCTGTACCTATTGTGCCTGTTGTTGTTCCACTGGGGGAACTGGTGATAGTAAAACTTAAGTTAATGGTTTCATTCCCTTCATATAGGGTGTCATCGGTAATGGGAATAAGAACCGTTTTTTGGCTTTCTCCTTCGGCAAAGACGGCTTGAATCGGAGTGTTATTATAATCAAGTCCTGCGGTAGCTGTTCCGTCATTGAGGTTAAGGGTAACATTAACTTGCCCTCGGTTACCTAGGGTACGAGTAAGGGTAACAACAGCATTAGTTGTTCCGTCTTCTCCAGTACGGAAGTTAGCGGCACTAAAGGCGATTTCGTCTATTGTTTGCACGAAATAGCTGGAATTCAGGTTTAAATCGGCAACGGCTACCCCTTCAATGATGGCAATGAGTTCATCGGGTTCAGGTAATGTTTTAACGCGATAAATGGCTGTTCCTGTAATCCCGTTTATGGGTGAAGCGGCTAGGCGATAATTAGTTTTAGACCCGTATAGTTGGATAAAGTCTTCGGTTTTGTTGAAGTTTTGGATGCGGGCATAGTTCCCAGTTCCCGAAGAGGTGGTGCTGTTATCATCATAAAAATATTGAGTGTTGTTACCGAGAATAATGGTGTCGCTTCCTGCGCCGCCGTCGATAATGTCAATTTCATTTAATCCTGGGGTTGCTGTATAAGGGTTGACTCCGATAATAACGTCGTTACCTGCGCCGCCTTTGAGGGTGTCGTTTCCTGTGCCGCCTATAATGGTGTCGGCGTTATCAAATCCTGTTAAGTTGTCATTAGAGCTAGTGCCGGTGATGTTAAATTGCTCAATATTGCTGTAGCGCAGTAATTTCTGTCCTGTTCCATAGTATTTACCATAATAACTCCCATAGATGCCTGAACTATCATTGCTAATGCCGAGATTCTCATATCCTAAATAGGTAAAAGAAGCATTAGTATAGTCAACGGTTATACTATCTGTTCCCGTTCCTCCATTTACCGAACCGTTACTAACTAATGCCGCTCCTGTTAAAGTGAAGCTATCATTACCACTACCGGTTGTTATCGTGCCGATACTTTCAAAATTTTTAACTTGAGTATTGCTGTCACCACTTAATTGATTATTAGCTAATCCCCAGTTTAAACTCCAGTTTGTTGTGGTACTGCCTAAATCGAGATTAAGTAGATCTGTTCCTGTTCCTCCATCAAGGTAGTCTCCGGTTTTCCCACTGAGGGTATCATTTCCCCCTCCTCCGTTTAAAATATACTGACCCACTAAACTTGTCAGGTTGTCATTTTGAGAGGTTCCAGTGATGTTAAATTGCTCAATATTGCTGTAGCGCAGTAATTTCTGTCCTGTTCCATAGTATTTACCATAGTAACTCCCATAGATGCCTGAACTATCATTGCTAATGCCGAGATTCTCATATCCTAAATAGGTAAAAGAAGCATTAGTATAGTCAACGGTTATACTATCTGTTCCCGTTCCTCCATTTACCGAACCGTTACTAACTAATGCCGCTCCTGTTAAAGTGAAGCTATCACTACCACTACCAGTTGTTATCGTGCCGATACTTTCAAAATTTTTAACTTGAGTATTGCTGTCACCACTTAATTGATTATTAGCTAATCCCCAGTTTAAACTCCAGTTTGTTGTGGTACTGCCTAAATCGAGATTAAGTAGATCTGTTCCTGTTCCTCCATCAAGGTAGTCTCCGGTTTTCCCACTGAGGGTATCATTTCCCCCTCCTCCGTTTAAAATATACTGACCCACTAAACTTGTCAGGTTGTCATTTTGAGAGGTTCCAGTGATGTTAAATTGCTCAATATTGCTGTAGCGCAGTAATTTCTGTCCTGTTCCATAGTATTTACCATAGTAACTCCCATAGATGCCTGAACTATCATTGCTAATGCCGAGATTCTCATATCCTAAATAGGTAAAAGAAGCATTAGTATAGTCAACGGTTATACTATCTGTTCCCGTTCCTCCATTTACCGAACCGTTACTAACTAATGCCGCTCCTGTTAAAGTGAAGCTATCACTACCACTACCAGTTGTTATCGTGCCGATATTTTCAAAATTCTTAACTTGAGTATTGCTATCTCCGCTTAATTGATTATTAGCTAATCCCCAGTTTAAACTCCAGTTTGTTGTGGTACTGCCTAAATCGAGATTAAGTAGATCTGTTCCTGTTCCTCCATCAAGGTAGTCTCCAGTTTTCCCACTGAGGGTATCATTTCCCCCTCCTCCGTTCAAAGTGTACTGACCCACTAAACTTGTCAGGTTGTCATTTTGAGCGGTTCCAGTGATGTTAAATTGCTCAATATTACTGTAGCGTAGTAATCTTTGTATTCCATAGTATTTAGCATAGTAACTACCATAGATGCCTGAACTATCATTGCTAATGCCGAGATTGTCATATCCTATATAGCTAAAAGAAGCATTAGTATAATCAACGGTTAAACTATCTGTTCCCGTTCCTCCATTTACCGAACCGTTATTAACTAATGCCGCTCCTGTTAAAGTGAAGCTATCACTACCACTACCAGTTGTTATCGTGCCGATATTTTCAAAATTCTTAACTTGAGTATTGCTATCTCCGCTTAACTGATTATTAGTCAAGCTCAAGTTTAAAGCCCAATTTATTGTTGTCGTAGCTAAATCGAGATTAAGTGTATCTGTTCCTTCTCCTCCATCGAGAAAACTGCCCATTTGCCCAGTTACACTGTCATTGCCGGTTTCTCCATAAATTGAGTCACCTGCTTTTCCACTTAAAGTATCATTTCCGGCTCCTCCTTTTAAAATATACTGACCCACTAAACTTGTCAGGTTGTCATTTTGAGCGGTTCCGGTAATGTTGAATTGCTCAATATTACTGTAGCGTAGTAATCTTTGTATTCCATAGTATTTAGCATAGTAACTACCATAGATGCCTGAACTATCATTGCTAATACCGAGATTGTCATATCCTAAATAACTAAAAGAAGCATTGGTGTAGTCAACTGTTATACTATCTGTCCCCGTTCCTCCATCAACAGTATCATCTCCTAAACCCGGTTGTAGAGTATCATTTCCATCACCACCACTGAGGCTATCATTTCCCACCCCTCCATCTAAAATATCATCCCCTCCCAGAGCATTAATGACATCATTACCACTCCCTCCGCTAATAAAATCATCGTTCAAAGTGCCTGTTAAAGTATCGTTATTAGAAGTTCCGGTGATAATGTTTGCCATAATAATGCTACTCAAAAAATTAACAAATTTCTTACGGTCCACTAGCCACAAAAAATTTACTATCTTGAAATTTTTTTAAAGTTTTTCAAGACAAATTTATTATTAATTAAGCTAAAACTCGCTAACCTCAATTTAGTTTTACCGAGTTTAAGAGTTTTCTTAAAATTATATTTCCGTAATTTCCCGTATTTGTCAAGAGGGAGCATCCCATTTAAGCACTTTAACTTTTTAGGGGAACTGAAACCGTTGCAACTCTTTGTTTTCGGTTATGCCAACTACAAAAATATAATGCTCTCTGTCAAAAATTTAAAGTAAACTTCATAATTAGAGGGGATTTATAAAGTAAATTTAAAGACACAAGAGAAACAAGTCAGGAGCAGTTAATCCCAACAGAGTAATTGTTCAGGAGCAAAAGTGAAGGGCGACAAACTGAATTTAAGTGACTTATCTAAAGCAGAATGGGCATTGCTTGCTCCACTTATTCCACCGGCTAAATGTGTATAATAAACCTGTGCTATAAATATCAGACAAGCCTGTAATCCTATTAATAGCTGTTTGAAAACTTCTTTGGTTGAACTGATGATTTTAATCTCTTTTAAAACTTTAATCGAACGCTACTTGGTGGAATAAAGACCAAACAGGAGTTGAGGGTTACAATTTGACTGAATCCCTATGACGGATTGAAACTTAGGTGGTTCGGGCTGGACAATTTAAGAGCGTTAAAGTTGTTACACAAGTCTTACAAAACGGCGCAAAACTTAAAAAAACCTATTGGTATGCTGACGGAGTGGGATTAGTGAAAGGAATGATTGAATCAGAGAATTTTAGCTCAACTTCTGAGTTAATTAAATATACTTTAAAGAAATAATTCGACTAAAGGGGGGAGTTTTCAGTTCGGCCTGGTCATTGGCGACATGGATGGGTATATAGAAAAGTTAAATGAGGAAGAACGTTTTTCTTTTACTTGGGAAGGTTCTGATGAAATGGATGAAGCGAGTGGAAGCGGATGGATAAAGTTAGCGGTACCAAATGAAATTGAGGGGGTGATCAAACTTTCGGTTCGGAGATCAATCTGGCTTCAAAGCCAAAAAAGTTTAAAAACGAATCAATCATCTAAGGTGTCACGCTTTCCATGTCACGCTTTATGTTTATGAGCAGTATTTGAGGAATTTTTGGCCTGTTGAGGCAAGAATAATTACTCTCATTAAAATAGCCAATTAGCTTTTTCTCTAACAATCACCTTGCCCTGACGGGTAACGACTAATTGGTTACGAGTGAGAGTATAACGGACGTTACCGTTAACGGCTTCAACAACAGTTTAACAAGCATCTGTGTTAAAATTCTAAAATCCTTATTGGTAAAGCTTTTAGGGTTAGTCAACACTTTGGCTCTCTCTTGGGGGGGAGGGGTAAGGGAAGAGTTGTTGATGTCAATAAATAAAGATTATTGATAATAAAACGTTAAAGGAGTTTGCCTCATATCATCAAATATTTAAATTAGCGACTCGAAGGGGCAGCTTTGCGGAAGACCTAATTTTCTCAAGGGGTTATAATATACCTATACTAAACGAGTTATCAACTTCTCTTAAAACAGATAGACAAAGGTTTGATAATCTATATAATTATTTTGTTAATTGTTCGAGAAATTTTAAAGCTCTTGAGCTAGATATATAGATTTGGGGTTTTTGATTAACTGACAGTAACCACCCTGTGTCAATTTGAAATAAAACCCAATTCGGTTTTAAATAAATTATCCATTGATTTTGTTGAGTCGTTTGAAAATTTAATCCAAGTTTTTTAGCTTTATTAATTATTAAACCTAGTTCATCATACAAAATGTTCATAATTAAAAAATCGGTGAAATTTTTTCCCCATTTAGAATAGCTTCTTATTGTGAAGATTTCGAGCATATTAATTTAATTGCTCTTGAGGTAAAAGCACTCACCTGTAGGCGAATGTACTACCAAGTGACTGACATATTGTGTTAAAGTTTTCTTCTCGCCCAAATTAGCCGCCCCCAATGGAGTTGTCATGGGAGATTTAGGCGGGAAGCTCGCATTTAGCATACTAAATCCCGAAAAATCCGAAATTTTCCCGAAGATTAGTGAGATTTTTGAAATTGATGAAATCGTTGTCTATAATAGCTACTGAAGTTATTTATTATAGCCAACCCCCTAATGACGATTGAGATAGTTGAAATCGGTTTTGGTTTTTCCGTAGCTACAAAGGAAATTATTGCCATCCTAGATCCCGACTCCAGTCCGATTAAACGCCTGATTTCGGTAGCAAAAGCCGAAAATCGGCTGATAGATTCCACGAATACAAGAACTGTTCGCTCAGTTATTATTACCCGCTCCAATGAAGTTATCTTGTCCGGGGTTCAGGCAGCGACTATAGGGGATAAATTTGTCAATAGACATTTCCAGAAATCCAAGATCGACCCTTGATATATATAGATTTTGGAATCATTTCTAAAGATGTCTAATAGAAATAAATACTCCCCCAAACGGGCAGGGAAATTGCGCTAATTCTTAAAAAAAATCTATATTTTAGATGCTGGTGTTGTACGGGAGATAATTACCGGATATCATAAGGAGTATCCCAAGCGCATTAGAACTTGCTCAAGGGGGAGGTTGATTTTGTCTAAAGCCTCTTGTACAATAGACCTCTTGCGTAATTCACATTTTTAATTCATAATTATAGATACCAGCTATCAAATTAACTCGCAAGCCAAAGCGTTTTCTTCTATTGCGATAGCGGCTTGATAAAATGCGAAAAATCTTTAAGCTTCTAATAATGTGTTCGACAAGAATTCGCCATCGAAGCATGACGACGGTTTTCTCGTTTTTGCTCGTGACTTAATTGACTTTTTCGGGGCTTTTTATGAGGCAATAAACTATTTTTATGAAGCTTATTTATCCCTTGATAACCTTTGTCAGTCAAAAGCTGTATATCTTCATTGATAAGTATTTTGCTAGTTTTAAATATGTGAAAATCATGTCTTTTTCCTTTCCCATAATCTGTAGCGATAATCTCTCCTGTATTTTTATTAATAATCAATTGCGCTTTTAGGGTATGGCATCGTTGTTTGCCGCTATAAAAGCTTTTTTGTTTTTTTTAGGGCGTTCTATTTCTACTTCGGTTGCATCAATAACAATGACTTCTATAGCCGCTTCTACTTTTTGGAGTTCACGTTGACTAGGCAAACGAAATTTTTCTGATTTTATTAAAATATTTTCTATTTTTTTAACAATGCGTGAAGCAGTAGACTCATGAATCCCCCAGTCTTGAGCTATATGAAAAAATGTTCTGTATTATCTCCAATATTGTAAAGTTAACAAAATTTGGTCAGGAATTAACAGTTTACATAAGCGGCCTCTTTTACCTAAAGAGGCTTTAGCCACTTCTCTTATCATAACTTTAAATGTGTCTTTTGATACCCCATATAATCGTTTAAATTGTGATGAAGGTAGTTCAACAGCTTTTTTATAGCGCATAAATAGTCAATTAAAGTTTTAGTTTTATTCCTATTTATTTAGCTTAAAATCTGTATTTACGCAAGAGGTCTAATTACTTCTATAGCCGCTTGTTTTTTTTGAGTTCACGTTGGCTAGGCAAACGAAATTTTTCTGATTTTATTAATATATTTTCTATTTTTTTAACGATGCGGGAAGCTGTAGAATCATGAATTCCCCAATCTTGAGATATATGAAAAAATGTCCTGTACTCACGCCAGTATTGTAAAGTCAGCAAAATTTGGTGAGGGGCTGTCCCCCGCTCGCAAAGCGGCGCGGAGCGCATCGAATTCGGGAGGGGCTGTGGGGCTAACTCGTTCGCCCCTTCAAACGCCCCGTAGGGCTTGTACGCCCCGTCAGGAATTAACAATTTACATGGACTACCTTTCTTACCTAATCTGGCTTTAGCGACTTCTCTTATCATCACTTGAAAGGTATCTTTTGATACAGCATATAATCGTTTAAATTGTGATTGAGGCAGTTGAATAGCTTTTTTATAGCGCATAGGTGGGTGAATAGAATAAACTTTTAGCTTTATACCTATTTATTTAGCTTAAAATTCAGATTTACGTAAGTAGTATATTAAATATTATCGCTTAAAAGATGTAAAAGCTTTATTCACTGCTCAACATCCATTGACAGGTGTTGTAACTCGTTTATCCTACCGCCGAGTTAAGAGTCTCTGGGGTAAATATATTTGTAAAAGTGTATTATTAAAAGGTACTCGACTTCACGACTTGCGACATACTTTTGCGACTGAGCGAGTCGGATTAATGTCGATAGAAGAATTACGAGCATTAATGGGTCATACGAATATTCAAACCACTTTGAAATATCAAAAAGTCACCTCTAGTAAAGCTGAAGAAGTAGCAAGAATGGCTTTAACTCGATTAATTAGTGCAGAGTAGTTATTCTACTGTGCCGCAGGCTTTTAACTGTTCCCCCGGCGATCCCTTCGTGGCGCGGGAGCGCTCGCACTTGGACTACTGACCCTCTTGTTAATTCATTTGAACTTACAAGAAGCTATGAATAAGATAAGGTAAAGGTTTTAGCCTTAGCGGACGAAATCGTTCCATTGCTACTCAAGGGCGATCAAAGACATAAAAAACTTCCTATTGATCAGGAGAGTGCCAAATATTCCAATCTATTATCCAATGAGTCTGTCCTTTTGTATTATCTTGTTCTATCAAAAGATTGGCTTTATAATAGTCAAGTTGTTCTTGACAAAACAAAATATTATATAAACTTGTTTCTATTAAATATTCAACTGTGAAAGTTAATTTTAATTTATTTTTATAGACAGTTTTAATTTCAATAGTTGGATAATAAATTTTTCCTGCTTGATTTTTAGGATAAGCGTTTTCTCCTTTTTGTCCTTTTGATAAAATCGTATCAACTATACGATTGAATACTATAATAAATCGACCAGGCTTTACTTTTTCTAAATTAGAGTGACCGGACTGAAAATCCATTTGTATTATTCGCTCAAGTTCAACATGATAGTCTTTGAAATATGTGGAATTAAGACATTTTATAGCTAGTTTTAAGGCTTCTTCTATTGTCAAATAGCCCCAGATTTCATCAAATAAATCATAATTAGAAAATAAATTTTCTAACCGAGGAAAATGGTTGATTAATTTCAAACAAAGAGTATCAAAAGACTCAAAAATTTTCTCAGTAGCGATCTCCGTTTCAAGCCAAGTTTGATTAAGCTCTAAAGATATTTTACCATGATTAATACTTTCTTTAAGTTTTTGTTTAAACCAACTCTCTTTCTCTGATAAAACTAATTTTAAATTAAACAAATTTTGTAATTCTTTATTGATTTTGTCACTAAATTGATCGCTTAATACGGCAAATTCTTTGTAAGCTTGCCTTCGCTCCAGCTTGTTCATTAATTGCTGATTAAGTTCCATTAATCTTTGATTAAGTTCTTTAATTGTTCTGTTATCAACTACTCTATAAAATTCATAATCTAATCCGCTTAACACAATCCCCAGGCTCCACAAAATGATTAAAGAGGGAACTAAAGGAAACCACATAGCTTCTAAAAATAAGAAATAGCTAATAACCCCTAAAATGGCAGAACTCCCTAACAAAAAAATGACTATTTGAATCCACTTACGACTCAAAAAAGTAAGAACCACATAAACAATTATTCCACACCCAATTAACCAATGTAAAATTTGACGTGGACTCCAAAAAGCTAAAGAAATAGGGCGGTCATCTAAAACTTGGCCGATCATAGCCGAAGTCAATTGAGCCTGGATCTCCATCCCGAACATTTCGCGCGGACTATCGCCTAAAGTTCTGCTATAAGGAGTAAGAAACTTATCTTTTTTACTTGGGGCATAAGAGCCAATTATTACAATACGATTGTCGAATAAACCCGAAATATTTTTTCGCGCTAAAACATCACCTACTGAAACTACATGAAATTTAATTTTTCGCCAATTAAAAGATATTTGATAACCACCATCATCAGCTTGAGTATAAGGCCCAGAAGGATTAGAAAAAGGAAAAAAGGTAGCTCGACCTAATTTTAAAGCTTTTCTTTCTCCCTCTTCGGGTTTTATTGCTTTTTGCTTTTCGAGGTACATAAAAGCCAACACCAAGCCCAAATTGGGAAGTGCTGGAGGAGTTGTTTTCGGGTACAAAAGTTGCCTTCTTACAACACTATCTCCATCTTCTAGAGCCGACGCTTCCGTTATTTGAGCAAAGTTAATAGGTGGTGGGGCTATTGGCGCAAAATCCGGATCTCCTGGAATACCGGTCTGCTTCCCAACTCCATAAAGATTGGGAGTATTATTGAAAATATTTAGTAGTTCTTGGCGACCTTCTCCTATAGGTTGATCGCGCAAAAAATCAAGCCCAATGGCAACAGGCTTTCCCTCTTTAATGATTTTAATCAATTGAGCAACAGAGCGATCGCTAAGGTAAGCCGACTTCATATTTTTTATATCGTCTTCAGTTTGCCCAACTAAAACAATTCGATCATCTATTGACTCAGAAGGACGCAATTGAAAAAATATATCAAGGTTTACCCACTCAAACCATTGAAGGCTACCCCGATTTCTAATTTCTCCTATTCCCAAAATTAGCAATAGACCTAAAGCGACTTTTATCAAGTTAAAGAGAATATTATCTCGATTTTTATCATTTTTTTGCTTAATATTCCTTAAAAAAACTCGATTAATCATTGTTTTTAGATAAATACTGGTTGACAATTTGATCAAGCTGAGTGATTTGGTTAGTTCGATTTAGTTTAACTTCGAGCGCTTTAGCATTGATTACACTTTCCTGGCATAATAGCCCTGCAACAATTTTATATAAGGTATTTGGAAATAAATCTGCTTGAACTTTAATTAGTAAAGTTCCCTCTCCTTGAATTTCAATTGTTTGAGAATAAACTGGCTTTAGCTCGGCATCTCTAATAACAAATAAGAAAGTCTCTTCCCTGTCCCCTGTGTTATACTCAAACAATAAGTTGGGACGCGGATAATAAGTTTCGATGCTGTTTTCAGAACTTACTAGCAATGATAAATCTCCCTGTGGAACAGGGCAACCTCTCGAACTTGAAGCTTTAGCTTTTTCAGCCTCACCACTCGTTGGTGGAGGACTATAACCCGAACCAGAAATTAAATAAGAAATTAGGAAAAGGATAGTTAAAAGCTGTTGAGAGCGGGACAAAATCATTTTATAAAAACATCTCTTAAGTTGGATTTTTAACAATTTGAAATTCCGGAGAGTCTTGATTAATGCCTCAAAAAATTTTTTTATTTTTTTTCATGGTAACTCTTACCTTAATTGGCTTTTTTTCTCAGAAATCTCTTAGCCAATCTGAAGATTTAAAATCCGAATTAACCCAGGTTCAAAAATTGATTGAACAAGGCAATCTTAATTTGGCCTCTTATCTTTTAGAGAAAGTTTCCCAGTCGGGGGAAAATTCTTACATTCAAGCTATTAAAGCCAACTTAGCTCTAGCTCAGGGAGATTATATTAGATCTATATCTATCTTCGAATCCCTCTATCAGCAGAATTTTGGCTTAACCGAGAGGAACAAAGAAAACCGATTAGCTTTGCTTAATAATTATTCTCAAGCTTTAACAGAACGCTCTCAAATCTACCTAGCTCTAGCCTCTGAGGAGCTATATCGTCGCCAAGAATTTTCAAGAGCGGCTTTGGATGATAAAAACCACGCTTTGGGTTTAGTAAGGGAGGCTGTAGCTCAAAGTGCTTTAAGCAGCCAACAATCCCAAATTCAAGCCCGGCTAAATTTAGGGAAACTAGATCCCGCTAGTTTTAGTTTAGAGGATTTAGAAAAAATTAAGGACGAAATTCGATCCTTACCGGCTTCTAATCAACAAGTTAATTTTTGGCTTTTATTAATCGAAATTCATTCTAGCCTTCCCTTGTTGCAAGAGGCTCTCTCTATTGCTCTGGAATTAAACGATCCCTTAAGTTTAACTAGAGCTTGGGGTGCTTTAGCTCAATACTACGAGCTATCAGGAGATTACAAAGAAGCACTCACAGCCAGTCAGCAAGCCTCACTTGCTGCGTCTTCTATCTCTAATTGGGAACAATTAGCCAAGTGGCAGTGGCTTTCTGCTAGAGTTTACCGTCGTCTTAATCAACCAGAAAACGCTAACGTAGCTTATAGGAACGCTGTCAATGCAGTTAAACAATTGCGGTATTCTTTGACTGGTAATCGAGTCAGCCAGGCACTATATCTTGATACTATAGAGCCTCTGCTCAGAGATTTTTTAGCTTTTTTGCTCAATCAGCCTTCAGCCAGTCAGGAAACCTTAGCTGAGGCTCTAGAAATTTTGCGTCTGGGCCAATTAAGTGAACTAGACAATTATTTTGGGCGTATTTGTGAAGTTATTGTTAGTAACGAGCCATCATTAAAGGCGGATACCGCGATAATTTATACAATTCTCCTACCTCAAAAAAGCTATATTATCTTACGCTTGGGCAACACTTATCACTTATTTGAACTCGAAGCATCCTCAGAAACGATCAAAAAAGAGGCGTTAAATTGGCGGCATCAGATCGCCGATCGTTTCTACGGAGATTATCGACCAGGAAGTTATTACTTTTATGACAAGTTAATTCGTCCTATTAAACCCAAATTGGCCTTAAACAAAATTAGCCATCTTATTTTTGTTCAGGATGGAATTTTACGAAATTTGCCTATGGCCGCCCTTTATGATGACGATAAAAAATTTCTAATAGAGAGCTTTTCAATTAGCTATTCTTTAGGCTTGGGAGGGCGAATTGTGTCTTCTCGCCCCAAATCCCCTCTTGTTGTGGCAGCTTCCCAACCAAGCTCTGCCTTTCCTAATCCCATTCCTGCTGCTATTGACGAAGCCCGAAATATTAATAATCTTTTGGGAGGGACCCAACTGATCAACGAGGCTTTTTCTCCTGCTACTTTATTAAAACAGCTTGAAAAGCCACACCAATTGCTGCATATTGCCAGCCATAGCCGATTTTCAGGTTTAATCGAAGAATCTTTAGTTCAAACCGGCACACAGACTTTAACCTTATTTGAATTTGAAAGGATATTGCAATCTCGGCAATCTCCTATTAAACGCCTGATCCTGAGTGCTTGCCAAACGGCAGAAGGCTCTCGCTATGCCGTTTTGGGATTAGCCGGAATCGGATTGCGATCAGGAATTGACAATGTTATTGGCTCTTTATGGTTTTCTGAGGATAAAAAAACGTCAAGTTTTATTACATCTTTTTATCAGTTTTGGAAATTCAATCTCAGTGAAGAAGAAGCTCTTAGACAAGCACAAATTGAACAAATACGCAAAGGGACAAGCCCTATAGATTGGGCTGCATTTGTTTGTATAACCCCTTGAGCCATTAGGGAAGTTTTCTGTCCTTGTTATGATTAGAAATCATTTCACACCAATTTATTTTAAGAAAAAATATTTCCTCCTTTTTTAATAACCTGCCCGGCCACAGACCACATGGCCTTTGTCTTTTGCGTTCTCCAGTAATCAACAGTTGATTCAACTTTTTCGTTTGATAGGTACTGAGTTAAGAATTCATAACAGTAATTAGCGTTTCGCTTTTTATCTTGAGATATTTCGATTAAGCCTGATTTAATTTCTCGCAAAACAAGATCGTTTTCCGGCAACGCATTAGCCATGTACAGGTATTCTTTGCTAGAATCTAATTCTAAAATATAGGTACTTCCTGCAAAGACAATCCAATCTATATTAGGTGGCGTTAGTGCTTGCCGAGGATACTCTTTAAAGTATTCTATGAATAAAGAACCTACTTGTTCTTCAACGGGAAGACTTTCGCAATCGACTATTTCCTGGTCAAATGATTTAAGAGTACGAGCAAGAATTTCGCCATGTTTGTTTTTATCAGCTATATGGCGTTCTAGCTGCTCACCTAACCATTCCTTTCCTTCGCGCATTGCTCTTTCCTTGAGGTCTTGGAGGTACAAAATAGCATTAGACTCTGAGATGTGAAACCGCTTTAAAACATCCGGACGAGTTGAGGAATCTCGAATAGAGCGGGCTAAAATATAAGCCGACGCTCCAGTTGCCAAAAAATGTAATATGTTTGTTGCCAAGTCCATCGTTTTAATTAATCTCTTCTTTAAACTTCATTTATTCTGATCATTATGACAAAATTATCAAATTTGCCAATTACCAAATGTAGTAATGTTTTGATTGGGCTTTTTAGCTTTTTATTATATCCAGTGCCTATTCACGCTCAAATTACTCCAGACCAAACTCTGCCCAATAACTCAATAATCAAAGTTAACGGCAATGTGATTGAGATTACTGGCGGAACTCAAGCGGGCAATAATTTATTTCACAGCTTTCGGCAATTTAGTTTGCCTAATGGAACTGCCTATTTTAATAATCCTTCAAGCATTCAAATTATTTTGGGACGAGTAACAGGACTAGAAGCTTCTTATATAAACGGCTTGCTAAAAGCTAATGGAAATGCCAACTTGTTTTTGATCAATCCTAATGGTATTGTTTTTGGTCCCGATGCAGCTTTAGAAGTTGGTGGTTCTTTTATTGCCGCTACCGCAAATAGCATTAATTTTGCTGATGGAACTAAATTTGAAGCGGGTTCTTCTACAACAAACCCTATATTAACTGTAAGCATTCCTATAGGGATAGAATTTAAGGATGCTAAACCAATTCAAATTAACAATCAAGGGCAAAATTTAATCATAGGATCTTCCCCGATTTCAGGTTTTCCAACAACTGGATTGCAATCTTACAATGGGCGAACTATAGCGATTGTTGGAGGTGAAGTCACTCTTAATGGAGGAATTATTTCTACAGACGGGCGGATTGAAGTAGGGGCTGTAGATTCGGGGGTGGTCGGTTTAAATCTTTCAGATCAATTAACTTTAGATTATGGAACATTAAATAGTTTTAAGAACATTCAATTAGACAATAAATCTTTACTAAATGTTTACGGTCTTAATCCAGGCAGTATTCAAATCCGAGGACATGATATTAGTTTTAAAAATGGTTCTTTAGCCTCTATTCAAAACTTAGGTTCTACTAACCCTAACAATCAAATTAACGTTCAAGCGACCGGCTCTTTATCTTTGGATGGTGTTAGTAGAGTTGGCAACCGACGAGGATCTTTTAGTGGGTTCAATACAGAAGCGGTAGATACCGGAAATGGTTCAGATATCAACATAATTGCACCATTTTTTACAGTAACTAACGGTGCAGGAGCTTCCACAGCTTCTTTTGGTTTAGGTAAAGGTGGAACAATTAATTTTTCAGGTGGCCGCCTGCTGGTTCGAGATGGCTCTGGGTTAGCTGCCTCGGCTTTTGGCCTTGGTGATAGTGGCGGAGTCAGACTAGAAGCTACTGATAGCATCGAAATTTCGGGTTTTTCTACCGATCCGGCTACGGCCAGCGTTGTGTTTCCGGGTTTTGTCGATTTTCCGGCTACCGTAGGAAGCTTCACTTTTTTGGGAAATGCTGGAAATGTTGAAGTTATTACTCCTCGTTTGCGCGTTGGTGATGGTGCGGCACTAGGGACAGTCGCTTTTGGAGGTAATGGAGGTGACGTTAATATTAACAGTAATTCTGTAGAGATTGTCCGAACAACTCCTTCATTGACCCGAAGTGCTATAAACAGTTCCACTTATGGTAGGGGAAATGCCGGCAATATTACTATTAACGCTTCACAAATCAGCTTACTTGAGGGAGGAAGCATTAACTCTTCAACTTTTGAGGGTGGCAATGCTGGAAGAATTACTCTTAATGCTAATTCAATTGATGTCAGGGGCTTTTCTTCTTCGGCTAATAGAAGTGTTAGCAGCAGTATCGATTCGGCTACTTTAATTCCTTCTCCTGAGACACGCGAGGCTTTCTTTTTACCCGACGTACTCCCTACCGGACCATCAGGAGATATTTTAATTAATACTGAAAAGCTAACAATCGCGGATCAGGGAAGCATTAATGTCAACAACGAAGGGATTTTAAATAATGCTGGAAATATACAAATTAATGCGCCGGCAATTATTTTAGATAGAGGCAAAATCACGGCGACTAACCGCACTGGAAACGGCGGTAACATAAATATTATCTCCCAAGATACAAGGCTTTTTAACGGCGAGATTTCGGCTTCTGCACAGGGAGAGGGCAATGGAGGTAACATCAACATCAACACAGATTTTTTAACCTTAGCTAATAGTAGCCAAATCAGTGCCAACGCTATTGAAGGTTCTGGCGGAAATATTAACATTACAGCCCAAGGCTTGCTACAATCTCCAGATAGCTCGATTACAGCCAGTTCTGAGTTTGGCGCATCCGGCGTGGTTCAATTAAACATCAACCCTTTCCAAATCCTTGCCGCCGAAGGGCTTCCGACGAACGCTCCAAATCTAAAAGAATTACTGGCGCAGACTTGCTCAGTTTTGGCAAAGCGACAAGAGCGCTTTACTTCTGTTGGCCAGGGGGGAATTCCCAATACATCGATCCAGCCTTATACTTTAGAGGATCTCGTCCCATCAGGACAGGTTTTTGGCATCCTTAAGAAACCGGACGGGAAAGTTAAGTTATTAAGCTGCGATCGCCTAGATGTTCTTGATTCAGAATCGGCGAATCCACAATAAATTTGCATTCCACTGTTGTTCCTCAAACGATTGTGGAAGCCGATTAAGCGGGTTTCCATAATCCAAGCGAAAATATACGGATTCAGCTATTTGCCAGCGTAGCCCCAACCCAATACTAATTAAAGTATCATCGTTGTTCGATCTGCCTTCATTATTATTTCCAATTGTCCCAAAATCAACAAAAGGAACAAGGCTAATAGTTCCGAAATTCCGACTTTTAACTACATCAAACCAAAGTTCGGTTGAAGCAGCCAAACAATTATCGCCAAAACGAACGTTAGTCGCATAACCTCTGACAGGATTTCCATTGATATTTTGATTCCCATTTATTCCGCCAATGGCGCACTGTTCTAATGTGGGCAATTTATCTCCTGTTAATTGTGCAGAAGCCCGCGATAGTAATCGGATGCGATCGTTAAAAACATGAATATGTTGGATTTGCAGTAACCAACTAAAAAAGTTTGACTGCTCGATCAAATTCGTCCAGCCGTAGTTAAATTGAGAACTCAACCAAACAACATCATCATTATCTCGAATTCGTATATTTTGAAAAAATCGTGTCACCTCTAACTCAGTAAACCCATTTCTTACATTTTGCTGGAATGAAAAAGGAATATCGTTGAAGATTTTCGTTTGCAGTTGTTCATAATTCAAGTCAAAGCCGATCAAGAAACTCGTCTTTGGGGTACGAATTATAAATTGTTGATAGTTGGCAGCAACCGTGAAAGAATTATTAACAATCCCTAAATCTTTAAAAGGTTCAGCTACCACTTCGCTATCGACAAATTGATAATTTAACCCCAAAAAACTATCTTGAGAATTGACAGGCAGATTCACCGAAAATACACCCCTTGTCAAGCCCTCTGTCCCGTTTATCTCGGCTTGAGCCGCTTCGCCACCACCAAATAGATTACGGTTTTCAAGCCCAATTTGCCATCCCAAATCTCCTACAAGAGGGCTTTCTTCATTATTGGTTCCTACGCCTACTTCCCAAGCAGGGGCTTCATCAATCTGTACTACCCAAATACTCTGCATTTTATTGTCACCAGGAATTATTTGAGAATTTATTCCTTTTATAAGGGAATTTTCTCGTAGTATTAATAATCCTTCTTCCAGTTTGTTAATATTTAAAGGAGTCGAAGCGTAAGGTAACAAGCGATCGCGGATGTAACTTTCTTTCATTTTAGATAATCCTTGAATCTGTAAAGTTTGTAAACTTCCTTCTTCGGCTCGAAAAACTAAAATTCCTTTTCCCGCTTCAAGGTCTTCATTGTCTTCGGGGAAGAAGTTAACTCTTGAGTTGATATATCCTTTATTTTTATACAGGTTATTGAGCTTCTCTTGTATTTGTAAAGCGTCTTCAAACGTTATATTTTTGCCTTGATAAGATTGAGCAATTCTCTTAATTTCATCAATAGATATTACAGTAGAATTCTTTAAAAAAACTGTTTGTAAAGTTACACCTGGGGGGAACAAAGTCGAATCGGCGGGGAGACGAGCCGTTTCTAAATTAGAATCTGAAAGCCAAGGAACTATTTCTATAATCGAATCTTTGGGGAATAAAGGAACTGTTTCTAATTTAAGATCTAAGGGCGAAGGTACTATTTCTGCTTTTAGCGGCAGTAGCAAGTGAGCTTGAGCCATTTGCCGCTCTACTTGTTGAGCTAAAGAGCAATTCGCGGATAGCAGACAGAAGCATAAACCTTCGCCGATTATCAACCATCGATATTTAGGGGAGATCATAATAATCTTCGTAAATTTTTAATATTTATGAGTTAAAAAAGCTGTCAATGCAAAAAATCGAGCTTTTGTCCCAAAAGTTTTTTATGGGAGTAAAAAGACTAAAAAGATTAGGAGAACAAATTTATTATGAGTTAAGCCTATCGTGCAGATATTTAGGCTCAAAATTAAGAATCAAAAGAATTATAGATTATTTTATCATTACAAATTTTTTTTAGTCAATTTTTTTTGAAAATATAAAAATTTACGAAAATTTGTTTTGCTCGTCCCCGTGTAAGGGCTATTTTTGTAAACTATTCAGTCTTCAGGATTCTCAAGACTGGGGACAATCTTGTTGATCGTCAGAGAAATTCGCCATAAAGCATCAACTGCACCTAAATATTTTTTAATGTCTTCAGGAACTCTCTGAGACGAATAAAACCAATTTTTGGCAGTCTTTTCACTTTTTAAGGTTATTTTAGCAATTAAGCGGATACTAAGAATGGCATACTTAGGATTTCCGGGGTTCACATTATAAATTAAAGGAGTCCATCGCCGACAGAATTGATCGAGTTCTATGGGAGATAAAGGCGCAAGCCATTGCTCAATATCGTCGGGTTCTTTATGTGATCGAGCCATCCTGTTTTAAAATAGTCCTTGATCAAGGACTACACTCCTCTTTCGCAATTTTTCTTATTCATTCACTTTAAAACAAGTGTTACAAATGCTAAACTTTTAAGGAAGTTGACTTTTCAATCTATGCAAGATTTCCCCTCAAGGGCTAAAAACTCCTACAGGATTCTTTACATTGACGACGATACAGAAAGAGCTTCGCAGGTACAGATGTTCTTCAATCAACTCTCAAAAAGCGAACCTCGATTTCAATTTATTCCTGTATCGAGTTATAAATTTGCTCTACAAGTTCTTGCGGTTTGTCATTTGGATGAATTAGCTCAAAATGAGGGTTTTAAGCCTTTTGATTTTATTGTTTTCAATATTCATCTAAAAAATCCCAAGGATAAATATGATTTATCAACTTTCTTAGAACATATTTTTGCTTTAGGAATTTTCCGCTTAAATCTTCCTTTTGGTATTAGCTCTCTAATTGCTTTAGGAAATCCTGATTGCCAGGATAAAGATTTTCTTTTATATTCTCAAGTCGGAGTTATTCAAAGTCACGGAATTAAGCAATTACAAAAAACTTTAATTAAACAGGTTCAAACCTATTCTCCACAGCAAGAAAAACCTTTAGAGCTTGAAAGGCAAACAAACTATTATAGAGTTTTATATATTGATGCTGATCCTTTAAGAGCCTCAAAAATGCAGATCTTTTTTAATGATGTAACTGCCCAAGCTTCGGCTCGATTTGTTCTTATTCAGGTTTCTAACTATGATGCAGCAATTGAGCTTTTATCTTACTCTAATTTAAAGGAACCCTCTTCACAACGAGATTGGAAACCCTTTGATTTTGTTGTCTTTAATTTAATAACAGATCCCGAAAATCCTGCTAAATGGCAGGATTTCATCAAATCACTTTTTGAGCTAGGGATACCAGGCTTAAATTTTCGTTTTGGAATAGGATCTTTAATAGCTTTAGGAAAAAAGGATCATTCTGAAGCTACCAAAGATTTTCTCTTAGCTTTTCAGATATCTCTTTTATCAGAAGACCCTCTTACAGAGCAAATTTTAAGGGAAAAGCTAATCAGTCAAATCAGTAAATTTCAAGGTTCTTCAGTTTTTTATACTGAAAAACATACGGTGGAGGAATCTAACGAAGCTAGAACCATCAAGCGGGTATTGCGCCTTTACAAATCTTTACCTGGGATTCTTCTATCCTACGAGCAAGGAATATTTGATCAAAAAAACGAAGTTAAGCAAATAAAACCGATATTTAAACGAAATGCTGATTTTTTTTCTCTTCTCCTTGAATCAGGGCTTGAAACTTCCTTGCTCGTCCAACAACACCCTAATGTCTGAGTTTACAAGTTCATAGACTTTCATTAATTTAGACAGATTTTAATAAAGCCATATTCCGTCTAGCCGATTTTTGTTGTACACTTTCCATTAATGAAAATTGAAAGCCAACGCGATCTGATTTAGATCTTTACCGTTGGCGTACTTCATATACATTTATTTTATGGAAGACACAATTATAACATCCATCTCTTCTCAAGATTATCCGATTACGGTCAATACTCTTGGAACTCTTGTTCCTCCTCATCTTACCATCTCTGATAGCGACGATCGCCCCTCGGCACAATTAAATGATTTAATCGCTGAAGCTGAGAATATTCCCGATTTAGAAAAGATCTGCGGCGGTGATCGCGCCTTAAAAAACTTTGTGGTCAGGGGGGTCAAGCGAATCAATAGAAGTCGTTACCTCCTGTTTAAAGAGTTTTACAGGCTAGGGCGTTTCATCGATGGCCTTAAGAATAAGAAGAAAATTTCTGATGAACACTTCAACAAAATCAGCCTCATCCTCCGTGAAGATGCCGGCATATCTAAAGGAGAGCAAAAAGCCGCACTGAAACTTTATGAAAAGCTCGAAGCCCTTTCCGAAGCCAAGCGCAGACAGTTAACCGGAATCGATAAACCCATCTGGAACCTGACTCTGTTCAATAAGCTGTGCCAACTGTCTGAGCCTAAATGGGCGCAGTTTAGCGAGTCTCTGACAAAATTAAAAAGACGGGCAAACTTCGGCCACAGCGCCCTTAAAGATTTAATAGAGTCCCTCATCCCCCCGAAATATCTCAAACTCGGTCAACCTTTCAAAGATATCGATCGAGAGTTGATTGCCACTAAACTAAAACGAACCCCAGAAGTCGTTGCCACTATCGTTGAAGCGGCTGGTGCGCTCGCGGCCAATAGAGAAGACCCAACTTTGCAAACCGACGATGTGATCGCCGCGTTAAGCGAGGCGGGATACGACACTTCTGGAATCCTTGCGCCGCCACCCAAGCCGACGAAACGCGAAGCTGAGGTTTTAGCCACATTAGAGAAAGCCGAGCTTGAAAGAGCGGATGCTCTGGCTCTGGTTGAAAGACTGCAACAAAAGATAAAAGAGCTTCAAAAGCAAATCGATTCATCAACAATGAATGTTGAGACTTCACTTATTCAACCAACAGGCGAAGAAGCTACTACAAAATCAACTTCAATTGAAGCGGGTTCGAGTAGCAACTTGAATAAGGCTATCATCAAAGATGAAGAATTTGCGTCTTTGTTAGTTCCCCAGGCCACGGGCGAAAGCGAGGTCATCTGTGCATTCCGAGCGGCTGATCAAATACAAGCCCAACAAATGCCCGACTTGGTGGACACTTTAGCCCTTCATGATCCCGTTGCCTTATTAGTTGTGCCAACAGACGCTCAACAGTTGAAAGAGCAGACGAGCGACTTAGAGAGCGCTGGCACTTTACTTCCTACTGCCATTACTGCTGTAGCCAACAAGGAGCCGGAAGCGCTTGACTCAAGTTCTCCCTCATCGGAAAAAGCCGAAGCCTTGGTGGAAGAAAACCTACAGTTGAGTGATGCTGATGGCGAACGGCTAACAAATTCTCAACCAATACAGCAACAAGAAACGAACTTCCTTCAAGTAGTGAGTGTTGTTGAAACTGCCAACAAGCAGCAGCAGTTGTTAAACGTCAGACCGGTTCAGCGTTTTGCTAAAGATGCTAAAATTCTCATCTTTGATGAAGATAAGGGGCAAATTGTCAATCGGGGGAAGATGGTAAAACAAGTCGACAAACAGATTTTAGTGCGGCATAACGACGGGACTTCCCATTTATACGAAAAGAGCTTACTGCGTATTCAAGTCCCCGAAAAATTATCTTCTTCTAATAAACCGAAAAAAGGATTTGCGGATTGATAGCACCGCGCCGTTTTCCCTAAAAAAATGGGTGCGCTCGCGCCCGGCTCGGTAAAGAAGCAATCTTATATTCTCTTTA